>NZ_JAUCFJ010000002.1:0-305078 GCF_030348505.1 Lysinibacillus sp. G4S2
TTGGAACATTTAGAAGAACTATGGAATAATGTCCTGGCTCAAGTTGAACAAAAAATTTCTAAACCAAGCTTCGAAACGTGGCTAAAGTCTACTAAACTACTTTCTTACAATGGAAGTGGTTCTACTGTGACAATTGCTGCGCCAAATTCGTTTGCTCGAGACTGGCTTGAAAATCATTATATTCATTTGATTACAGGTATATTAACGGAGCTTACAGGCGAAGACTTGCTTATTAAATTTGTTGTTCAAAAAAACCAGGATTCGGACGATTTCGATCTGCCAGCGCCGATTATCCAAGCAAAAAATAACGATCATCATGATATTTCACCAGGTATGTTAAACCCGAAGTATACTTTTGATACGTTTGTTATTGGCTCTGGTAACCGCTTTGCACACGCTGCCTCGCTAGCTGTCGCAGAAGCGCCCGCGAAGGCTTATAACCCATTTTTTATCTATGGGGGAGTAGGGCTTGGCAAAACACACTTAATGCACGCGATTGGTCATTATGTACTAGAACATAATCCAAATGCAAAAGTTGTATATTTATCATCTGAAAAATTTACTAATGAATTTATTAACTCAATTCGAGATAATAAGGCACTTGATTTTCGCAATAAATACCGCAATGTAGATGTACTGCTAATTGATGATATTCAATTTCTAGCTGGAAAAGAATCAACTCAGGAAGAATTTTTCCACACTTTTAATACATTGCATGAAGAATCGAAACAAATTGTCATTTCCAGTGACCGTCCACCTAAAGAAATTCCGACATTGGAAGATCGTTTACGTTCTCGATTCGAATGGGGACTAATTACAGATATTGCGCCTCCTGATTTGGAAACGCGTATCGCCATTCTTCGAAAAAAAGCGAAGGCTGATGGTCTAGAAGTACCAAATGAAGTTATGCTCTATATTGCGAACCAGATTGACTCCAATATTCGGGAGCTTGAAGGTGCGCTTATTCGCGTCGTTGCCTATTCATCACTTGTTAACAAGGATATTAATGCGACTTTGGCTGCTGAGGCATTAAAGGATATTATTCCTAATTCGAAGCCTCGAACTGTCACTATATTAGACATTCAAAATGCAGTAGGAGAGCATTTTAATATTCGTTTAGAGGATTTTGCCGCGAAAAAACGTACAAAGTTAATTGCCTTTCCACGTCAAATCGCGATGTTTTTATCCCGCGAATTAACGGATTTTTCGCTGCCGAAAATTGGCGAAGAATTTGGTGGACGAGATCATACTACTGTTATCCATGCTCACGAAAAAATATCTTCTATGTTGAAAAATGACGTTCAGCTGCAGCAAGATATTAAACAAATTCGAAGCATGCTAGGGAAATAATTCTGTGGATAACACAATCGTTTAAACACAAACTTATACACAGTCTATCTACATGTGGATAGACTGATTTTATTCACTTAAACATACTTATCCACAAATCCACAGGACCTATTACTATATCTTTTTTATTTTATATAAATAAATAATATAAATATGTGAGGGAAAACGAATGAAATTTGATATTTTACGTGACCGTTTATTAGAGGGTTTAAATGATGTCATGAAAGCCGTAAGTTCAAAAACAACTATTCCAATTTTAACGGGGATTAAAATCGATGTAACAAATGAGGGTATTCGTTTAACAGGTAGTGACGCTGATATTACAATTCAAACGTTTATTCCAGTTGAAGAAGATGGTCAACAAATAATTCACATTACAGAAACAGGATCGATTGTTGTACAAGCCCGTATGTTTAATGAAATTGTACGTAAATTACCAACAAATGAGGTTGAAATTCAAGTAACAACTGGTTTACAAACTCATATCCGTTCAGGTAAATCTGAATTCCACTTAATTGGCTCAGATGCTGCTGAATATCCTTTGTTACCCGAATTAACAGAGGATCAAAAATTTACTATTCCTGCAGATCTTTTAAAGTCAATTATCCGTGAAACAGTATTCGCTGTTTCCACTTCAGAAAGTAGACCGGTGTTGACAGGTGTAAACTGGCAAATAAAAAATGAAAATTTAATCTGTGTTGCAACAGATAGCCACCGTTTGGCAAGACGTAAAGTTCAACTAGAAAATTTACCTGAAGTTGAACATAGTGTTGTAATTCCTGGTAAAAGTTTAAATGAGTTAAATAAAGTTCTAGAGGATTCGACAAATCTTGTGCAAATTGTTATTACAAGTCAGCAAGTGTTATTTAAAACTGGTGAAGTATTATTCTTCTCTCGTTTACTTGAAGGTAATTACCCAGACACAACACGTTTAATTCCAGAAGAGTATCAAACAAATCTAACGATTAATGGTAAATCATTATTACAAGCAATCGATCGTGCATCTCTTGTTGCTCGTGGCGATCGTAATAACGTTGTGCGTTTCGAAATTTTAGATAATCGAGCTGTTGAAGTTTCTTCTAATTCTCCAGAGATCGGTAAAGTACAAGAGGAAATCCCTGTCGAGTCATTAGAAGGGGAGAACTTAAAGATTTCTTTTAGTGCGAAATACATGATGGAAGCATTAAAAGCAATAGATGGTCAAGATGTAGTCATTCAATTCACAGGCGCAATGAGACCGTTTATTTTACGCTCTGTTCATGATGATGCTATTTTACAGTTGATTTTACCTGTACGTACGTATTAGAAAATCGGTTATGCCTCGGTAGATGTTTGGACACCCGCTGGAAAGTGAGTAGCCCATAGAGGAAATCAGCCTCTTCGAACTAATTCGAATGTATAAAAATGGTTAATCAACACATCTGAAGTTAAACAATTTTTGTTGGAGAGAATAAAACTCCATAATTTTAAGCTCTAATGGCTTTAAAAAACATTCTGATAGTCGCTAATTGCGGCTATCTTTTTTTACTTATGACGAATTTTTAGGTATGATAGAGAGATAGACAATCTGTATTTGGAGGGAAACATAGCTATGAAGGACATTAAAATTGATGAAGAATTTGTCACGTTAGGACAGCTTTTAAAAATGACCGATGCAATTAGCTCTGGTGGCATGGCCAAGTGGTTTTTACACGAAAATGATGTATATGTAAATGGAGAAGTGGATGATCGACGCGGTCGTAAATTACGTAACGGAGATATTGTAAATATTCCTGGATGTGGTCGATTTCGAATCGTTGGACCCACTGGACAGTAGATTATGCATATAGAGCAGTTAAAACTTACAAATTACCGTAACTATGATGCCTTAGCTTTAAATTTCTCTCCAAAAATTAATGTTTTCATTGGTGAAAATGCTCAAGGAAAAACAAATGTTATGGAATCTATTTACGTATTGGCGATGGCTAAATCCCATCGAACGACGAACGATAAAGAATTAATACGTTGGGATTCAGACTATGGTAAAATAGAAGGGGCCGTTCAAAAAAGGCATGGTATTTTACCAATTGAGCTTACGATTACGAAAAAAGGCAAAAAGGGTAAGATAAATCATATAGAACAAAGTCGCCTCAGTCATTATATTGGCCAAATGAATGTCGTTATGTTTGCACCCGAAGATTTAAATGTTGTAAAAGGGAGTCCGCAAATACGACGACGTTTTATTGATATGGAGATTGGGCAAATTTCGCCTGTTTATTTACATGATTTATTAACCTTTCAAAAAATTTTAAAGCAACGTAACCATTTTTTAAAAATGAATCAAGGTAAAATGATGTCAAATGACGTGATGTACGAGGTTTATAATGAACAATATATTCACGCAGCTACCCAAATTATTCGCAAAAGATTTCAATTTATGGATTTATTGCAAGAGTGGGCAGAGCCAATTCATGCAGGTATTTCACAAGGGAAGGAAACGTTGGTTATTAAATACCGCACTGTAGCTGGTATTGAAAAAGAACATACTTCTAGTGAAATTGAAGGCTTCTTGCATAAAAAGCTAATAGAAGTTAAGGAGCGCGAATTTGATCGGGGTGTAACACTAGTTGGTCCACATCGAGATGATTTGCAGTTTTTAGTAAACGGCTATGATGTTCAGACATACGGCTCACAAGGACAGCAACGTACAACCGCTCTTTCATTAAAACTTGCTGAAATCGAGTTAATTAAACAAGAAACAAATGAAACACCCATACTACTTTTAGATGATGTATTGTCGGAACTCGACGATTATCGCCAATCGCATTTATTAAATACCATTCAAGGTGAAGTTCAAACCTTTGTTACGACTACAAGTGTTGATGGAATTCATCATGAAACGATGGAGCATGCACAGCTGTTTCACGTGAAACAAGGAGCGATTGAAGAAAGTTAGCCTGGGGAGTTTTTTAGATTACAAAAGAATGGTAATAGTCAGCTCGGTTGACTGTTCATTCATTTACACACAATGATGTTATGAAGGAGTAGATGAAAGCCGTGGCTATAGAGAACGAGGGTTTACAAAATCAGGCTTATGAAGCCGATCAAATACAGGTATTAGAAGGTTTAGAAGCGGTACGTAAAAGACCAGGGATGTATATTGGTTCAACAAGCTCTAAAGGGCTTCACCATTTAGTATGGGAAATTGTTGATAATAGTATCGATGAAGCACTTGCAGGATTTTGTACAGATATAAAAGTAACGATAGAAAAAGACAATTGGATTCGTGTAGAAGACAATGGTCGTGGTATTCCAGTAAGTATTCAAGAAAAAATGGGTAAGCCTGCTGTTGAAGTTATTATGACAGTACTACATGCTGGCGGTAAGTTCGGCGGTGGAGGATACAAAGTATCTGGTGGTCTACATGGTGTAGGGGCATCTGTTGTAAATGCTTTATCAATTGAGACAATCGTTCAAGTTCATCGTGAGGGTCATATTCATGAGATTAAATTTGAACGTGGGAAAACTATTCAAGAGTTAAAGGTTATTGGTGATTCAGATCGTAACGGTACAACTACACGTTTTAAAGCAGACCCTGAAATATTTAAAGAAACGACTGTTTATGAATATGATATTTTAGCGCATCGTATTCGAGAATTAGCATACTTGAATCGTGGTATTAGAATTACAATTGCTGATGAACGCGAAGGTGAAGAACGTTCTACTACGTATCATTATGAAGGTGGTATTCGTTCTTATGTAGAGCATTTGAATCAATCTAAAGAGCCAATCCATGATCCGATAGATGTTCTTGGAGAAAAGGATGGTATTTCAGTTGAAATTGCTATGCAATATAACGCTGGATTCTCTTCTAATATTTTCTCATTTGCTAATAACATTAATACGTATGAAGGCGGTACACATGAATCTGGTTTTAAAACTGCTCTAACACGTGTTATTAATGATTACGCACGAAAAAATGGACTTTTAAAAGAGTCAGATGCAAATCTTACTGGTGAAGATGTTCGAGAAGGTTTAACGGCTATTGTTTCGGTTAAGCATCCAGATCCACAATTTGAAGGACAAACAAAAACGAAGCTTGGTAACTCTGAAGTTAGCCAAATTACTAACTCCTTGTTCTCAGATGGTTTTGAACGATTTATGTTAGAAAATCCAACTGTTGCTCGTAAGGTTGTAGAAAAAGGTTTAATGGCTGCTCGTGCACGTGTTGCTGCTAAAAAAGCACGTGAATTTACACGTCGTAAAAATGCACTTGAAGTATCGAGTTTGCCAGGTAAATTAGCTGACTGTTCATCTACAAATCCATCTGAATGCGAAATTTATATCGTTGAGGGTGACTCTGCCGGAGGATCTGCGAAATCGGGACGTGACCGACACTTCCAAGCAATTTTACCGTTACGTGGTAAAATCCTTAACGTTGAAAAAGCACGTTTAGATAAAATTTTATCAAATGCAGAGATCCGTGCAATGATTACAGCATTTGGCACAGGTATTGGTGAAGAGTTTACTTTAGAAAAGGCTCGTTATCATAAAATCGTTATTATGACAGATGCCGATGTTGATGGTGCGCACATCCGCACATTACTTTTAACATTCTTCTTCCGTTTCCTTCGACCTCTAGTAGAGGCAGGTTATATTTATATTGCACAGCCACCTCTTTATCAAGTTAAGCAAGGTAAACATGTTGAATATTGCTATGATGAAGAAACATTAAAAGAAATTTTAGAACGACTACCAAAAATGCCGAAACCAAATGTACAACGATACAAAGGTCTTGGAGAAATGAATGCAGAGCAGCTTTGGGAAACTACAATGGATCCTGAGCACCGCACATTGTTACAAGTAGAATTAGATGATGCAATTAAAGCAAACCAAGCATTTGAGCGTTTAATGGGCGATGAAGTTGAACCTCGTCGTCAATTTATCGAAGAAAATGCAGTATACGCTAATTTAGATATTTAATTTTTCTTGAGAGGAGGTCTACACTTTGTCAGAACAAGAACGCTCCGGTGTTAAAGGAGTTAATATAACAAAAGAAATTGAAACATCCTTCCTCGATTATGCGATGAGTGTAATCGTTTCTCGTGCATTACCAGACGTACGAGATGGCTTAAAGCCTGTACATCGCCGTATTTTATATGGTATGCAAGAGCTAGGGAATACAGCAGATAAGGCGTACAAAAAATCAGCACGTATTGTTGGGGACGTAATGGGTAAATACCACCCACATGGTGACTCATCCATTTATGATGCAATGGTACGTATGGCGCAAGATTTCAGCTATCGTTACATGTTAGTCGATGGGCATGGTAACTTTGGATCTGTCGATGGTGACGGAGCGGCGGCGATGCGTTATACAGAATCGCGTATGTCTCGTATTGCAATGGAAATGCTTCGCGATATTAATAAAGACACAATTGACTATACAGATAACTATGATGGATCAGAAAAGGAGCCTATTGTCCTTCCTAGTCGCTATCCAAACTTATTAGTAAATGGAGCAGCAGGAATTGCGGTTGGTATGGCGACAAATATTCCGCCACATCAACTTGGGGAAACGATAGATGCAGTGATAGCACTTTCAGAAAATCCAGCTATCACAACGGAAGAATTGATGGAAATCATCCCAGGACCTGATTTCCCAACTGGTGGATTAATTTTAGGTCGTAGTGGTATTCGCCGTGCTTACGAAACAGGTCGTGGCTCTATCATTATTCGCGCAAAGGTAGAGATTGAACAAAAATCAAATGGTAGAGAAACAATTCTTATTCATGAATTACCATACCAAGTAAATAAAGCTAAGCTTATTGAAAAAATAGCAGAGCTTGTACGCGATAAAAAAATTGATGGTATTACAAATCTACGTGATGAATCTGACCGACGTGGTATGCGAGTAGTTATTGAAGTCCGTAAAGATGCAAATGCCAATGTAGTTTTAAATAATTTATATAAACAAACAGCAATGCAGTCGAGCTTCGGTATTAATATGCTGTCATTAGTAAATGGTCAGCCTAAAGTAATGGGCTTAAAAGAAATGTTGTATCATTATTTAGAGCACCAAAAGGTTATTATTCGTCGTCGTACGGAATTTGAATTAAGGAAAGCAGAAGATCGTGCACATATTTTAGAGGGCTTACGTATTGCCCTTGATCATATCGATGAAATTATTGCTATTATTCGTGGCTCACGTAGTGGTGAAGAAGCGAAACCTCAACTAATGGAGCGATTCAATTTATCTGAACGTCAAGCGCAAGCGATATTGGATATGCGTTTAGTTCGTTTAAGTGGATTAGAGCGTGAAAAAATTGAAGCAGAATATCAAGAGCTTCAAAAATTAATTGCTGAATTAAAAGAGATTTTAGCAGATGAAGCTAAAATTGTTGAAATTATTCGTACTGAAATAGTAGAACTAAAAGAACGCTTTAACGATAAACGACGTACTGAAATTACTTCTGGCGGTTTAGAAATGATTGAGGACGAAGATTTAATCCCAGTTGAAAATTCAGTCGTAACTTTAACGCACAATGGTTATATCAAACGTTTAGCTGCGAATACATATCGTAGTCAAAAACGTGGCGGTCGTGGTGTACAAGGGATGGGCACAAATGAAGATGATTTTGTAGAGCATCTTATGAATACATCTACACACGATACAATTTTATTCTTCACTTCAAAAGGAAAAGTATTTAGAGCAAAAGGTTATGAGATCCCTGAATTCGGTCGTACAGCGAAAGGATTACCGATTGTTAACTTACTCAATATTGAAAAGGGTGAGAAAGTAACCGCAATGATCCGTGTTGGTTCATTTGATGAAGATGCGTACTTTATCTTCACTACTAAAACTGGTATTACTAAGCGTACACCAGTATCTCAATTCGCTAACATCCGGACAAACGGCTTAATAGCTATTAGTTTACGAGAAGATGACGATCTCATTTCTGTTCGTTTAACAGATGGCGATAAGCAAGTAATTATAGGTACTCGTGATGGAATGCTTGTACGTTTCCAAGAGGATGATATTCGTTCAATGGGCCGTACTGCAGGTGGTGTACGAGGTATTAAACTTCGTGATGGTGACGAAGTAGTTGGTATGGAAATCGTAGAACCAGGACAGGAAATTTTAGTTGTTACTGCAAAAGGTTACGGAAAACGTACTTCTGAAGAGGAATATCGTTTACAAAGCCGTGGTGGTGTAGGATTAAAAACAATTCAAATCACTGATAAAAACGGTCCAATGGTAGCTGTAAAAACTGTCGATGGTTCTGAAGATTTAATGCTTATTACAATTAATGGTATGCTAATCCGTATGGATGTAAATGATATTTCATTAATTGGTCGTAGTACACAAGGAGTTCGTTTAATTCGTTTAGGGGATGAGGAGCTTGTTGCAACTGTAGCAAAGGTTGAAAAAGAAGAAGAATCTAACGACGAAGACAATGATCAAGTAGACGAATTTAACAACGCAGACAATGATCAAGTAGAAGAATAATAAAAAGGCCGATGACGACAGCTAATGTTGCCGTTCATCGGTTTTTTAGCATAAAATATGAAAAATAAGTAATTATTTTGAATTACATGATAAAATGAAAGCAACCTTATGTTTAAGCAAGTGAAATAGTGAAGAGGTGTTAATCGGGTGGAAACTATACATGTCCCAATTTCAGAGTTACGTGTTGGTAAAGTAATTTCTGAAGATATTTTTGCTAATACACAATATCCAATAATTTTTAAAAACACGATAATTTCCTATGATCATTTACAAGTTTTTTTTGCTTTTAATATTTCAAGAGTCCCTGTTTATAAAGAGGGTATAGAGGCAAAATCAGAGATGAAAGAAATAGAATTAGTCGTTCCACCAGAGGTTATTCCAACTTTTAAAAGAGTCTATGACAATTCTGTTGAGCAATTCAAAAAGGAATTTAAAAATTGGGAAGCTGGCGCAAAGGTAGATATTGCGAAAGCACGTAAAATTATTTTGCCATTAGTAGAAATGGTTTTAGAAGATCGTACGATAATTTTTGATTTAAATGAGTATTCAAATCCAAAAGACTATTTGTACCATCATAGTGTAGCAACAGCATTGATTTCTTCAGTGATTGCACAAAAATTAGGCTATGACAGAGGAATTACAATTCAAGTAGCAATTGGAGGGTTATTAGCTGATTGTGGAATGGCAAAAGTTCATCCGCGTATTCGCGATAAAAAAACAACCTTAACAGAGCAGGAGTTTGATGAAATTTATAAGCATCCAATTTATAGCTATAATATGGTCAAAGATTTAACAATCTTAAAGGAAACAATGAAAGAGGCTATTTTCCAGCACCATGAGCGTTTAAATGGTAGTGGCTATCCAAAGGGCGAAAGAATTGCTAACATTTCCACTTTTGCTCAAATTATCGCTGTTGCAGATGTATTCCATGCAATGACATGTGAGCGAGTTTATAGAGCAAAGCAATCTTCTTTTAAAGTTATAGAGATGATTAATGAATCTGAGTTTGGAAAGTTTGATATTAAAGTAGTTCGTGCACTTATAGATATTGTTGCTGATCTTCCTATAGGTACAATAGTTGAGCTATCTAATCTGGAACATGGCGAAGTGATGTTTGTAAATAAATTTGCACCAACTCGACCACTTATCAAGTTAAGTCATTCAGAGGAAATATTTGATTTAGGTAAAAATCGTACCTTCTATATATCACGTATTATAACGAATTTATAATAGTCGAAAGGCAACCCATTAACATTGGCGTTTGCCTTTTTTTGTTTTTATCTTCATTCAGAAATGTTTTTTGTAACGAAAGTGCAACGTCAGTTACAGATGACTCCCACATCTTTAGGTGGTGAGGAATGCGGGTTTTAGTTATTTTTAAGCGGGCACCCAAACATCTGTACCTGTCACTACGCTTTCGGTACAAAAGACATCCGCTGAAGTAGAAGAACTTAGTCTAAGAACGCCACGTCCTGTGGTAATTTATCTGTGCGAAATTACGACAACGGTAACTCGTATTGTGAAAGTTTGGAAAGAGAAAGAAGCTTCACGTATTCAACAAGCCTGTCTGCACAAGGCATCTCATTGTCAAAACCTCGTACTTGGACTTGATGATTTCGCCATTCGCAAGGGGCATACCTACAATACTGGTTTACATGATTTACGAAATGGCACATTTTTAGATATTGTTCCAGGACGCACCACCCTTGAATTAGAGGCATATTTCAGTGAACAGGTGACACTTTGCGCATTAAAACCGATTGTCATCGTAATGGATTTGGTAAAGGCATATCATTCATTCGCTAAAAAAATGTTTCCAACAGCAATCTGTATTTCTGATCGGTATCATGTGAATCGATACGTGACAGAAGCACTGCAAGCTGTCCGAAAGTCTGTTCAATAGAGGTTGAATCCCTTTGCGAAAAAGGATTTAAAACAACATTTTCGTATTTTAGGAAAACGAAATGACCAACTTTCGATAGAAGAAAGTTGGATTTTAAAATGACTTCTACAATATGACACTGTTTTACGACAAGTTTACGATTGGAAAGAGGCTTTTATCGACTGGTACGATTATAGTCCATCGTATAAACAAGCGAAAAAAGGTTTTCAACACTGGCTTTCGCAAGGTCGAGAAATTCTTCATCCTAAAGTGCAAGACTGTTTACAAACCATGCATAATTGGCAGGATGAAATCTGTAATTATCATCAATTACGTTTCACCAATGCGACAGTTGAAGGGTAAAATAACTTCATTAAGCCCTACAACGTCGTCACTTTTTCACGCGTAACTCGCAACACTATAAGGAAACGATTTTACTCGAGTGCAATGCAGAATGGATTGAATACGGCTCTTAGTCAAGCACATGTTTTGGTGAAGAGCCTAAACTATTGAATTATTTTTTTGAGAAAGTGTTGACATAGTTTTAGATTCTTGATATTATAAGTGAGTCGCCAAGAGGTGACGCTTAAAATAAAGTAATGAACCTTGAAAACTGAACAAGCAAAACGTAATCAATAAAGTTTTTAGTAGCTAACCTTGAGTTGGTGAACGAAACAAAATTTTGGACATCAAACATGATGCCAGCAAAACAATTTGAGCTAATCAAATTTCTTTTTATGGAGAGTTTGATCCTGGCTCAGGACGAACGCTGGCGGCGTGCCTAATACATGCAAGTCGAGCGAACAGAGAAGGAGCTTGCTCCTTTGACGTTAGCGGCGGACGGGTGAGTAACACGTGGGCAACCTACCTTATAGTTTGGGATAACTCCGGGAAACCGGGGCTAATACCGAATAATCTGTTTTACCTCATGGTGAAACACTGAAAGACGGTTTCGGCTGTCGCTATAAGATGGGCCCGCGGCGCATTAGCTAGTTGGTGAGGTAACGGCTCACCAAGGCGACGATGCGTAGCCGACCTGAGAGGGTGATCGGCCACACTGGGACTGAGACACGGCCCAGACTCCTACGGGAGGCAGCAGTAGGGAATCTTCCACAATGGGCGAAAGCCTGATGGAGCAACGCCGCGTGAGTGAAGAAGGTTTTCGGATCGTAAAACTCTGTTGTAAGGGAAGAACAAGTACAGTAGTAACTGGCTGTACCTTGACGGTACCTTATTAGAAAGCCACGGCTAACTACGTGCCAGCAGCCGCGGTAATACGTAGGTGGCAAGCGTTGTCCGGAATTATTGGGCGTAAAGCGCGCGCAGGCGGTCCTTTAAGTCTGATGTGAAAGCCCACGGCTCAACCGTGGAGGGTCATTGGAAACTGGGGGACTTGAGTGCAGAAGAGGAAAGTGGAATTCCAAGTGTAGCGGTGAAATGCGTAGAGATTTGGAGGAACACCAGTGGCGAAGGCGACTTTCTGGTCTGTAACTGACGCTGAGGCGCGAAAGCGTGGGGAGCAAACAGGATTAGATACCCTGGTAGTCCACGCCGTAAACGATGAGTGCTAAGTGTTAGGGGGTTTCCGCCCCTTAGTGCTGCAGCTAACGCATTAAGCACTCCGCCTGGGGAGTACGGTCGCAAGACTGAAACTCAAAGGAATTGACGGGGGCCCGCACAAGCGGTGGAGCATGTGGTTTAATTCGAAGCAACGCGAAGAACCTTACCAGGTCTTGACATCCCGTTGACCACTGTAGAGATATGGTTTTCCCTTCGGGGACAACGGTGACAGGTGGTGCATGGTTGTCGTCAGCTCGTGTCGTGAGATGTTGGGTTAAGTCCCGCAACGAGCGCAACCCTTGATCTTAGTTGCCATCATTTAGTTGGGCACTCTAAGGTGACTGCCGGTGACAAACCGGAGGAAGGTGGGGATGACGTCAAATCATCATGCCCCTTATGACCTGGGCTACACACGTGCTACAATGGACGATACAAACGGTTGCCAACTCGCGAGAGGGAGCTAATCCGATAAAGTCGTTCTCAGTTCGGATTGTAGGCTGCAACTCGCCTACATGAAGCCGGAATCGCTAGTAATCGCGGATCAGCATGCCGCGGTGAATACGTTCCCGGGCCTTGTACACACCGCCCGTCACACCACGAGAGTTTGTAACACCCGAAGTCGGTGGGGTAACCTTTTGGAGCCAGCCGCCGAAGGTGGGATAGATGATTGGGGTGAAGTCGTAACAAGGTAGCCGTATCGGAAGGTGCGGCTGGATCACCTCCTTTCTAAGGATATTTTCGGAATACAAACCTAGGGTTTGTAAGATTACGTTTTGCGTTCAGTTTTGAAGGTTTATGACTAAATATAAAACTTCTAAGAGGGCCTATAGCTCAGCTGGTTAGAGCGCACGCCTGATAAGCGTGAGGTCGATGGTTCGAGTCCATTTAGGCCCACCATATATACCTCTTGGGGCCTTAGCTCAGCTGGGAGAGCGCCTGCCTTGCACGCAGGAGGTCAGCGGTTCGATCCCGCTAGGCTCCACCATTTTTTTGTTCTTTGAAAACTGGATAAAACGACATTGAAATTGTAACAAACACATTTATTTTTAAGTTTTTTATAGGCTTAATAACTTGGTTAAGTTATTAAGGGCGCACGGCGAATGCCTTGGCACTAGGAGCCGAAGAAGGACGGCACTAACACCGATATGCTTCGGGGAGCTGTAAGTGAGCTTTGATCCGGAGATTTCCGAATGGGGGAACCCACTACGTTTAATCGCGTAGTATCTTGACGTGAATTCATAGCGTCTTGAAGGCAGACCCAGGGAACTGAAACATCTAAGTACCTGGAGGAAGAGAAAGAAAAATCGATTCCCTGAGTAGCGGCGAGCGAAACGGGAAGAGCCCAAACCAAGAGGCTTGCCTCTTGGGGTTGTAGGACACTCTATACGGAGTTACAAAAGAGCGAGTTAGATGAAGCGACTTGGAAAGGTCCGCCAGAGCAGGTAAAAGCCCTGTAGTCGAAAGTTCGTTCTCTCCTGAGTGGATCCTGAGTACGGCGGAACACGTGAAATTCCGTCGGAATCCGGGAGGACCATCTCCCAAGGCTAAATACTACCTAGTGACCGATAGTGAACCAGTACCGTGAGGGAAAGGTGAAAAGCACCCCGGAAGGGGAGTGAAAGAGATCCTGAAACCGTGTGCCTACAAGTAGTTAGAGCCCGTTAATGGGTGATAGCGTGCCTTTTGTAGAATGAACCGGCGAGTTACGATTACGTGCGAGGTTAAGCTTTAGAAGGCGGAGCCGCAGCGAAAGCGAGTCTGAATAGGGCGAATTAGTACGTGGTCGTAGACCCGAAACCAGGTGATCTACCCATGTCCAGGGTGAAGGTGAGGTAACACTTACTGGAGGCCCGAACCCACGCACGTTGAAAAGTGCGGGGATGAGGTGTGGGTAGCGGAGAAATTCCAATCGAACTTGGAGATAGCTGGTTCTCTCCGAAATAGCTTTAGGGCTAGCCTCGTGATGAGAATACTGGAGGTAGAGCACTGTTTGGACTAGGGGGCCATCCCGGTTTACCGAATTCAGACAAACTCCGAATGCCAGATATTTATACACGGGAGTCAGACTGCGAGTGATAAGATCCGTAGTCAAAAGGGAAACAGCCCAGACCACCAGCTAAGGTCCCAAAGTAATCGTTAAGTGGAAAAGGATGTGGCGTTGCACAGACAACCAGGATGTTGGCTTAGAAGCAGCCATCATTTAAAGAGTGCGTAATAGCTCACTGGTCGAGTGACGCTGCGCCGAAAATGTATCGGGGCTAAACGATTCACCGAAGCTGTGGATTGACATCTATGATGTCAGTGGTAGGAGAGCGTTCTAAGTGCGTTGAAGTCAGATCGGAAGGACTGGTGGAGCGCTTAGAAGTGAGAATGCCGGTATGAGTAGCGAAAGACGGGTGAGAATCCCGTCCACCGTATGACTAAGGTTTCCTGAGGAAGGCTCGTCCGCTCAGGGTTAGTCGGGACCTAAGCCGAGGCCGATAGGCGTAGGCGATGGACAACAGGTTGATATTCCTGTACCACCTCCTCACCGTTTGAGAAATGGGGGGACGCAGTAGGATAGGGTAAGCGCGCCGTTGGTTGTGCGCGTCCAAGCAGTAAGGCGTGTGTGTAGGCAAATCCGCACACTGTAACGTTGAGCTGTGATGGCGAGTCCGTATGGACGAAGTTCCTGATTTCACACTGCCAAGAAAAGCCTCTATCGAGGTGAGAGGTGCCCGTACCGCAAACCGACACAGGTAGTCGAGGAGAGAATCCTAAGGTGTGCGAGAGAACTCTCGTTAAGGAACTCGGCAAAATGACCCCGTAACTTCGGGAGAAGGGGTGCTCTTGAGCGTGCAAGCGCATGAGAGCCGCAGTGAATAGGCCCAGGCGACTGTTTAGCAAAAACACAGGTCTCTGCAAAACCGTAAGGTGACGTATAGGGGCTGACGCCTGCCCGGTGCTGGAAGGTTAAGAGGAGTGGTTAGCGCAAGCGAAGCTGCGAATTGAAGCCCCAGTAAACGGCGGCCGTAACTATAACGGTCCTAAGGTAGCGAAATTCCTTGTCGGGTAAGTTCCGACCCGCACGAAAGGCGTAACGATCTGGGCACTGTCTCAACGAGAGACTCGGTGAAATTATAGTACCTGTGAAGATGCAGGTTACCCGCGACAGGACGGAAAGACCCCGTGGAGCTTTACTGTAGCCTGATATTGAATTTTGGTACAACTTGTACAGGATAGGTAGGAGCCAGAGATCTCGGAGCGCCAGCTTCGAAGGAGGCGTCGGTGGGATACTACCCTGGTTGTATTGAAATTCTAACCCATGCCCCTTAGCGGGGTAGGAGACAGTGTCAGGCGGACAGTTTGACTGGGGCGGTCGCCTCCTAAAAGGTAACGGAGGCGCCCAAAGGTTCCCTCAGAATGGTTGGAAATCATTCGTAGAGTGTAAAGGCACAAGGGAGCTTGACTGCGAGACCTACAAGTCGAGCAGGGTCGAAAGACGGGCTTAGTGATCCGGTGGTTCCGCATGGAAGGGCCATCGCTCAACGGATAAAAGCTACCCCGGGGATAACAGGCTTATCTCCCCCAAGAGTCCACATCGACGGGGAGGTTTGGCACCTCGATGTCGGCTCATCGCATCCTGGGGCTGTAGTCGGTCCCAAGGGTTGGGCTGTTCGCCCATTAAAGCGGTACGCGAGCTGGGTTCAGAACGTCGTGAGACAGTTCGGTCCCTATCCGTCGTGGGCGTAGGAAATTTGAGAGGAGCTGTCCTTAGTACGAGAGGACCGGGATGGACACACCGCTGGTGTACCAGTTGTCTTGCCAAAGGCATCGCTGGGTAGCTATGTGTGGACGGGATAAGTGCTGAAAGCATCTAAGCATGAAGCCCCCCTCAAGATGAGATTTCCCATTACGCAAGTAAGTAAGATCCCTCAAAGACGATGAGGTAGATAGGTTCGAGGTGGAAGTGTGGTGACACATGGAGCTGACGAATACTAATCGATCGAGGACTTAACCACAATGTTTGAAACATTCAATGCACCGTTTATCCAGTTTTGAAAGAACAATTATTCTTTCATCAAGGGTTTCAAGATACGAGTAGTTCGAGGAAGAGATGGAGAGAGGAAAGGAGCGTACTCAAGTACGTGACTGACTGAACGACAGAAGCTGACGAAGAAATGCGACGTATATTGAAAGCCAAAGAGAGCTTCAAGACACAAGTAGTACAAGGAAGCAAACGAGTGAATGAGGGAGCGTACCTCCGTACGTGACCGATTGAGCGAGAGAAGCTGACGTAGTAATACGCCGTGTATTGGAGGTCGAAAATAGTCTAGTGATGATGGCAAAGAGGTCACACCCGTTCCCATACCGAACACGGAAGTTAAGCTCTTTAGCGCCGATGGTAGTTGGGGGCTTCCCCCTGTGAGAGTAGGACGTCGCTAGGCAAAGAAAACAGTCAGCTGTGTGCTGGCTGTTTTTTTTTGCTAAGGAAATTATAAAATTTGCGCTTGTAGATAACTAAAACATGAAAATAATCTTATAAAGGAGAGAACTTGATGGAATTCATTAAACGAGGAATTATTTAATGCATTTTACAAGAACATTTCAGTGATTTTGGTAATTCCATTAAGGGAAAGGTTCTCAAGTTCTATCCTCTCATGCTTAAATTATTAGAATTCTTTATTCCAATGTTCATTACCATACATAATAGTTACATTTGCGTGTTCTACTTTTAATTCGTGCTGAAGATAATCAATAAAAGATTCAAACATTTCTTCGTTTATCTCTTCTTTTTTGTTATTTAATTTAATATTGAGCGAAGAGGGGGTATCGATTGAAGGTGTAAATGCGATACTTTGAGGTTCTCCGAATGTTTCAGTTATGTAACTATAAACTTTCGGTTTTACTTGTTCTATGAATTTTGTTAACTCTTGAAATGCTATATCATCTTCCATTTGCCTCGTATGTCTATTTTCATAAACCATGAACGTATTCTGTGTTTCTGTATTTAAAATCACTGCAGCATAATCAAATTTATCGTATTCCGACCCTTTATCATACTCGACACCAGAAATTTCGTATTCCATGGTTGGATATTTCTCTTGTAAGTATTGTTCGGCTTGAGAAAGTACCTTTGCTTCTTCTTTTTCATCTGGTGTTAACGATCCCTTAAAATTAAAAAATAATAAGACAGTCCCGAATATTAGTAATATCACTATTCCTCCAATTGAAAAAATGAATATGCTCCACCACTTTAACCACTTATTCATCATTTCACCCCCCTTATATAAGTATATCATCTGTTTATTTGTAAATATGTATAAAAATGTATCATCGCATTACGTGTGGTTTATTTCCTTTCCTACTGGTGCTTTGTCGCTGCCGCTTTGCTTTCACGCAGATAAAACATTTGTTGTTGCTGTCGCTACGTTTTCGCACAGAGCAAAGCTGCCTGGGGGCGTCCGAAGAGCCGCTTGGGCCAACAAATATTTTATGTACGAAAGCGAAGTGTTAACGTAGCGGCAGCAACAGCACGATGTTGGTCACGATGGCGTTATCACAGGACGTGATGACTTTAGCCTTCGTTTCCCCTACTGGTCGCTCCAGGGTCTCATCTGTGACACTGATCCCTAAAGAGTCACCCAGCCTCCACTCAACTTATATTAATTTCTCCTAGCCGTAATTGTAGCTGTCGCTATGCTTTCGCTACAGATAACAATGCGTCCGGGTTTTGAATTGTGCTTTATGAATCTGAGTGAATGCAAACCTAAGGGATTAGGCCCTGTTTTATACAGTACTTAATCCTTTTGTTTTATAGACGTCATTTCTAAGAGCTACAGGAATTCGACATAAATCTGCATATTTATAGTTCTAATTGTTGTTACTAATTCTTATAATGTAAAGATTATTTGAAAAAGGAGAGGGAATTTTGTGGATTGATGGTGTTTTTTCTGGTGGCGGTTTGAAGGGGTTTGCACTGGTAGGGGCGTATCAAGTACTAGAGGCTGAAAATTTTCGTTTTAAACGGGTGGCTGGGACGAGTGCTGGAGCCATATTAGCTGCTTTTATTGCTGCAGGATATAGCGGAAAAGAAATCCAAACTATGTTAGAAGAGTTGGATGTACCTTCATTACTAGATCCAAGGAAGACAATCTTACCATTGCCGTTTATGAAGTGGGTTAATGTTTATCACCATTTAGGTTTATATAAAGGAAAAGCATTAGAAAAATGGTTTTTTCAGAAATTAGCTGCAAAAGGCGTTTATACATTCGGAGATTTACCTAGAGATTCGTTAAAATTAGTGGCCTCAGATTTAACAAATGGCAAAATGATGGTGTTACCGGATGATTTACACAATTATCATATTGATGCAAAAAAATTTTCTGTTGCAAGTGCTTTACGTATGAGCTGTGGTATACCGTTTTTCTTTGAACCTGTTACATTAAAAACAGGAAAAGGAGAATCTGTTATTGTAGATGGTGGAGTATTGAGTAATTTCCCGTTATGGGTATTTGATGATAGAGGTGGACGTAAAGTACGACCAATCATTGGGATTAAATTGAGTAGACGTAGAGAAGAGCAGCGCCCGCACGAAATTAAAAATGGATTAAATTTATTTGAAGCTTTATTTTCTACTATGAAAGATGCTCATGATGAAAGGTATATTTCAAGACGACATGAAAGAGATATTATTTTCATTCCTGTCGATGATTACAGTGCCACACAATTTGATTTAGATCAAGAGACTAAAGAAACGCTTTTAGAAATAGGAAGGAACCGTACTATTCAATTTTTAAAAACATGGCCAAGATTTAAGTTATAAAACTTTAAAAAAAAACGCTAGAAAACTATTGACGTTCTATAGGAGTAGATGATATTATATAAAAGTTGCTGCTGAACAAACAGCTACAACAATATAAAAACAAAATAACTTGTTGACATCATATATGAAACATGTTATTATATAAGAGTTAACTCTTAACAAAGAGATAACAAGATGAACCTTGAAAACTGAACAAGCAAAACGTAATCAATAAAGTTTTTAGTAGCTAACCTTGAGTTGGTGAACGAAACGAAATTTTGGACATCAAACATGATGCCAGCAAAACAATTTGAGCTAATCAAATTTCTTTTTATGGAGAGTTTGATCCTGGCTCAGGACGAACGCTGGCGGCGTGCCTAATACATGCAAGTCGAGCGAACAGAGAAGGAGCTTGCTCCTTTGACGTTAGCGGCGGACGGGTGAGTAACACGTGGGCAACCTACCTTATAGTTTGGGATAACTCCGGGAAACCGGGGCTAATACCGAATAATCTATTTTACCTCATGGTGAAATACTGAAAGACGGTTTCGGCTGTCGCTATAAGATGGGCCCGCGGCGCATTAGCTAGTTGGTGAGGTAACGGCTCACCAAGGCGACGATGCGTAGCCGACCTGAGAGGGTGATCGGCCACACTGGGACTGAGACACGGCCCAGACTCCTACGGGAGGCAGCAGTAGGGAATCTTCCACAATGGGCGAAAGCCTGATGGAGCAACGCCGCGTGAGTGAAGAAGGTTTTCGGATCGTAAAACTCTGTTGTAAGGGAAGAACAAGTACAGTAGTAACTGGCTGTACCTTGACGGTACCTTATTAGAAAGCCACGGCTAACTACGTGCCAGCAGCCGCGGTAATACGTAGGTGGCAAGCGTTGTCCGGAATTATTGGGCGTAAAGCGCGCGCAGGCGGTCCTTTAAGTCTGATGTGAAAGCCCACGGCTCAACCGTGGAGGGTCATTGGAAACTGGGGGACTTGAGTGCAGAAGAGGAAAGTGGAATTCCAAGTGTAGCGGTGAAATGCGTAGAGATTTGGAGGAACACCAGTGGCGAAGGCGACTTTCTGGTCTGTAACTGACGCTGAGGCGCGAAAGCGTGGGGAGCAAACAGGATTAGATACCCTGGTAGTCCACGCCGTAAACGATGAGTGCTAAGTGTTAGGGGGTTTCCGCCCCTTAGTGCTGCAGCTAACGCATTAAGCACTCCGCCTGGGGAGTACGGTCGCAAGACTGAAACTCAAAGGAATTGACGGGGGCCCGCACAAGCGGTGGAGCATGTGGTTTAATTCGAAGCAACGCGAAGAACCTTACCAGGTCTTGACATCCCGTTGACCACTGTAGAGATATGGTTTTCCCTTCGGGGACAACGGTGACAGGTGGTGCATGGTTGTCGTCAGCTCGTGTCGTGAGATGTTGGGTTAAGTCCCGCAACGAGCGCAACCCTTGATCTTAGTTGCCATCATTTAGTTGGGCACTCTAAGGTGACTGCCGGTGACAAACCGGAGGAAGGTGGGGATGACGTCAAATCATCATGCCCCTTATGACCTGGGCTACACACGTGCTACAATGGACGATACAAACGGTTGCCAACTCGCGAGAGGGAGCTAATCCGATAAAGTCGTTCTCAGTTCGGATTGTAGGCTGCAACTCGCCTACATGAAGCCGGAATCGCTAGTAATCGCGGATCAGCATGCCGCGGTGAATACGTTCCCGGGCCTTGTACACACCGCCCGTCACACCACGAGAGTTTGTAACACCCGAAGTCGGTGGGGTAACCTTTTGGAGCCAGCCGCCGAAGGTGGGATAGATGATTGGGGTGAAGTCGTAACAAGGTAGCCGTATCGGAAGGTGCGGCTGGATCACCTCCTTTCTAAGGATATTTTCGGAATACAAACCTAGGGTTTGTAAGATTACGTTTTGCGTTCAGTTTTGAAGGTTCATTCTTACGAATGAAATACTTCAAAACTTGTTCTTTGAAAACTGGATAAAACGACATTGAAATTGTAACAAACACATTTATTTTTTAAGTTTTTTTATAGGCTTAATAACTTGGTTAAGTTATTAAGGGCGCACGGCGAATGCCTTGGCACTAGGAGCCGAAGAAGGACGGCACTAACACCGATATGCTTCGGGGAGCTGTAAGTGAGCTTTGATCCGGAGATTTCCGAATGGGGGAACCCACTACGTTTAATCGCGTAGTATCTTGACGTGAATTCATAGCGTCTTGAAGGCAGACCCAGGGAACTGAAACATCTAAGTACCTGGAGGAAGAGAAAGAAAAATCGATTCCCTGAGTAGCGGCGAGCGAAACGGGAAGAGCCCAAACCAAGAGGCTTGCCTCTTGGGGTTGTAGGACACTCTATACGGAGTTACAAAAGAGCGAGTTAGATGAAGCGACTTGGAAAGGTCCGCCAGAGCAGGTAAAAGCCCTGTAGTCGAAAGTTCGTTCTCTCCTGAGTGGATCCTGAGTACGGCGGAACACGTGAAATTCCGTCGGAATCCGGGAGGACCATCTCCCAAGGCTAAATACTACCTAGTGACCGATAGTGAACCAGTACCGTGAGGGAAAGGTGAAAAGCACCCCGGAAGGGGAGTGAAAGAGATCCTGAAACCGTGTGCCTACAAGTAGTTAGAGCCCGTTAATGGGTGATAGCGTGCCTTTTGTAGAATGAACCGGCGAGTTACGATTACGTGCGAGGTTAAGCTTTAGAAGGCGGAGCCGCAGCGAAAGCGAGTCTGAATAGGGCGAATTAGTACGTGGTCGTAGACCCGAAACCAGGTGATCTACCCATGTCCAGGGTGAAGGTGAGGTAACACTTACTGGAGGCCCGAACCCACGCACGTTGAAAAGTGCGGGGATGAGGTGTGGGTAGCGGAGAAATTCCAATCGAACTTGGAGATAGCTGGTTCTCTCCGAAATAGCTTTAGGGCTAGCCTCGTGATGAGAATACTGGAGGTAGAGCACTGTTTGGACTAGGGGGCCATCCCGGTTTACCGAATTCAGACAAACTCCGAATGCCAGATATTTATACACGGGAGTCAGACTGCGAGTGATAAGATCCGTAGTCAAAAGGGAAACAGCCCAGACCACCAGCTAAGGTCCCAAAGTAATCGTTAAGTGGAAAAGGATGTGGCGTTGCACAGACAACCAGGATGTTGGCTTAGAAGCAGCCATCATTTAAAGAGTGCGTAATAGCTCACTGGTCGAGTGACGCTGCGCCGAAAATGTATCGGGGCTAAACGATTCACCGAAGCTGTGGATTGACATCTATGATGTCAGTGGTAGGAGAGCGTTCTAAGTGCGTTGAAGTCAGATCGGAAGGACTGGTGGAGCGCTTAGAAGTGAGAATGCCGGTATGAGTAGCGAAAGACGGGTGAGAATCCCGTCCACCGTATGACTAAGGTTTCCTGAGGAAGGCTCGTCCGCTCAGGGTTAGTCGGGACCTAAGCCGAGGCCGATAGGCGTAGGCGATGGACAACAGGTTGATATTCCTGTACCACCTCCTCACCGTTTGAGAAATGGGGGGACGCAGTAGGATAGGGTAAGCGCGCCGTTGGTTGTGCGCGTCCAAGCAGTAAGGCGTGTGTGTAGGCAAATCCGCACACTGTAACGTTGAGCTGTGATGGCGAGTCCGTATGGACGAAGTTCCTGATTTCACACTGCCAAGAAAAGCCTCTATCGAGGTGAGAGGTGCCCGTACCGCAAACCGACACAGGTAGTCGAGGAGAGAATCCTAAGGTGTGCGAGAGAACTCTCGTTAAGGAACTCGGCAAAATGACCCCGTAACTTCGGGAGAAGGGGTGCTCTTGAGCGTGCAAGCGCATGAGAGCCGCAGTGAATAGGCCCAGGCGACTGTTTAGCAAAAACACAGGTCTCTGCAAAACCGTAAGGTGACGTATAGGGGCTGACGCCTGCCCGGTGCTGGAAGGTTAAGAGGAGTGGTTAGCGCAAGCGAAGCTGCGAATTGAAGCCCCAGTAAACGGCGGCCGTAACTATAACGGTCCTAAGGTAGCGAAATTCCTTGTCGGGTAAGTTCCGACCCGCACGAAAGGCGTAACGATCTGGGCACTGTCTCAACGAGAGACTCGGTGAAATTATAGTACCTGTGAAGATGCAGGTTACCCGCGACAGGACGGAAAGACCCCGTGGAGCTTTACTGTAGCCTGATATTGAATTTTGGTACAACTTGTACAGGATAGGTAGGAGCCAGAGATCTCGGAGCGCCAGCTTCGAAGGAGGCGTCGGTGGGATACTACCCTGGTTGTATTGAAATTCTAACCCATGCCCCTTAGCGGGGTAGGAGACAGTGTCAGGCGGACAGTTTGACTGGGGCGGTCGCCTCCTAAAAGGTAACGGAGGCGCCCAAAGGTTCCCTCAGAATGGTTGGAAATCATTCGTAGAGTGTAAAGGCACAAGGGAGCTTGACTGCGAGACCTACAAGTCGAGCAGGGTCGAAAGACGGGCTTAGTGATCCGGTGGTTCCGCATGGAAGGGCCATCGCTCAACGGATAAAAGCTACCCCGGGGATAACAGGCTTATCTCCCCCAAGAGTCCACATCGACGGGGAGGTTTGGCACCTCGATGTCGGCTCATCGCATCCTGGGGCTGTAGTCGGTCCCAAGGGTTGGGCTGTTCGCCCATTAAAGCGGTACGCGAGCTGGGTTCAGAACGTCGTGAGACAGTTCGGTCCCTATCCGTCGTGGGCGTAGGAAATTTGAGAGGAGCTGTCCTTAGTACGAGAGGACCGGGATGGACACACCGCTGGTGTACCAGTTGTCTTGCCAAAGGCATCGCTGGGTAGCTATGTGTGGACGGGATAAGTGCTGAAAGCATCTAAGCATGAAGCCCCCCTCAAGATGAGATTTCCCATTACGCAAGTAAGTAAGATCCCTCAAAGACGATGAGGTAGATAGGTTCGAGGTGGAAGTGTGGTGACACATGGAGCTGACGAATACTAATCGATCGAGGACTTAACCACAATGTTTGAAACATTCAATGCACCGTTTATCCAGTTTTGAAAGAACAATTATTCTTTCATCAAGGGTTTCAAGATACGAGTAGTTCGAGGAAGAGATGGAGAGAGGAAAGGAGCGTACTCAAGTACGTGACTGACTGAACGACAGAAGCTGACGAAGAAATGCGACGTATATTGAAAGCCAAAGAGAGCTTCAAGACACAAGTAGTACAAGGAAGCAAACGAGTGAATGAGGGAGCGTACCTCCGTACGTGACCGATTGAGCGAGAGAAGCTGACGTAGTAATACGCCGTGTATTGGAGGTCGAAAATAGTCTAGTGATGATGGCAAAGAGGTCACACCCGTTCCCATACCGAACACGGAAGTTAAGCTCTTTAGCGCCGATGGTAGTTGGGGGCTTCCCCCTGTGAGAGTAGGACGTCGCTAGGCAAAGACAGTCAGCTGTGTGCTGGCTGTTTTTTTTTTATAAAAAACTTTAATAAGTTAAAACTTCCGGCAGATGTCACGGAATCGGAAAAGCGTTCTTTGTGCAAGCGCCAATCCAGACGTAATTATGCCGAGGTATAATTGATTAATAATTCCACAAAACTTGTCTAAAAATAAGATAGTCTTCAACTAATATGTATATAATAAATGATGAAGAACATTAAAAAGGCTATATTTTTATCAGTGTAAAAAAAGGGAGAAAAGGCTATTAGATTTGCTACCTTTAAAAATCTGAATTGTCTTTCTTTTATAAGTTTCTTGACAGTAGCTTAGCACGTTGTTAATCTTACAATTAATATTCTTTTAACTATAGGAGGACGTTACGAAAATGTGGGAAACTAAATTTGCCAAAGAAGGTTTAACTTTTGATGATGTATTATTAGTACCAGCGCATTCAGAAGTATTACCGAAAGATGTTGATTTATCAGTTCAACTAACACCAAAGATTAAATTAAATATTCCAATGATCAGCGCAGGCATGGATACAGTTACAGAATCTAAAATGGCAATTGCTATGGCACGTCAAGGTGGTATCGGTATTATCCATAAGAACATGTCGCTCGATGAGCAAGCTGAGCAAGTAGAAAAAGTAAAACGTTCTGAAAATGGTGTTATTACAAACCCATTCTTCTTAACTCCGACTCACCAAGTTTTCGATGCTGAGCATTTAATGGGTAAATACCGAATTTCTGGTGTACCAATCGTTGATAGTATGGAAAACCAAAAGCTAGTTGGGATCATTACAAACCGCGACTTACGTTTTATTTCTGACTATTCTTTAAAAATTGAAGATGTTATGACAAAAGAAGATTTGATTACAGCTCCTGTTGGAACGACTCTAGAGGATGCTGAAAAGATTCTTCAACAATATAAAATCGAAAAGCTACCAATTGTAGATGAAGAAGGTAAATTAACTGGATTAATTACGATTAAGGATATTGAGAAGGTAATTGAGTTCCCTAACGCTGCAAAAGACATACATGGTCGTTTATTAGTAGGGGCAGCAGTTGGTGTTTCAAAAGATACGATGATACGTATTGAAAAGCTTGTTGAAGCACAAGTAGACATCGTAGTAATCGATACAGCTCACGGTCATTCTGAGGGTGTACTACAAACGATTCGCTCAATCCGTGAATCTTATCCAGAGCTTGAAATTATCGCTGGTAACGTGGCAACAGCTGAAGGTGCACGTTCATTATTTGAAGCTGGAGCAGATGTAGTGAAAGTTGGTATTGGACCAGGATCTATTTGTACTACTCGTGTCGTAGCTGGTGTAGGTGTACCACAAATTACAGCTGTTTACGATTGTGCAACAGTAGCACGTGAGCTTGGTAAAGCAATTATCGCTGATGGAGGCATTAAATACTCTGGAGATATTGTTAAAGCTCTAGCGGCAGGTGGTAATGTTGTAATGCTTGGTTCACTACTTGCAGGTACTTCTGAATCTCCTGGTGATACTGAAATCTTCCAAGGTCGTCGCTTCAAGGTTTACCGTGGCATGGGTTCAATTGGAGCTATGGAAAAAGGTTCAAAGGATCGTTATTTCCAAGAGGATGCGAAAAAATTAGTACCTGAGGGTATTGAAGGTCGTCTTCCTTACAAGGGACCTCTAGCGGATACTATTTATCAACTAATCGGTGGTATTCGTGCAGGTATGGGCTATTGTGGTTCAGCTAACCTTGAGTTCTTACGTGAAAATGCTCAGTTTGTTCGAATGACAGGTGCAGGCCTACGTGAATCACATCCACATGATGTACAAATCACTAAAGAATCACCAAACTATTCGATGTAATATATTACTAGCAACTTTTATGCTCTCGAATCGTCTACAAAGATGGCGCGAGAGCATTTTTTTTATGATAGAGAGTGCGCACGGACGGTACTTTCTATGATAAAATGTCGAGGACAAGATTATTTTTTGGAGGGCTTTAAAGGTGAAAAAGACAATGAACACAGTTATTCGCTTGCTCCTAATTCCTGTTTTGTTATTTAGTGTTTTGGCAGGTGTTCCTGCAAAGGCAAATGCAGAAACAGATTTAGGATTAAATGTGGATGCTGCGATTTTAATTGACGCAGATTCAGGTAAAATTTTATATGAGCAAAATGCAGATACTTCACTAGGTATTGCGAGTATGACAAAGATGATGACTGAATACTTGTTATTGGACGCAATTAATGCAGGTACAGTTAAGTGGGATCAGGAATATCATGTAACTGATTATACGTATAAAATTTCTCAAAACCGTGCGTTAAGTAATGTACCATTACGTAGAGATGGAACTTACACAATTCGTGAATTGTATGAGGCGATGGCTATTTACTCTGCAAATGCTGCTACAGTGGCTATTGCGGAAACAATTGCAGGTACTGAAACTGAGTTTATAAAATTAATGAATAAAAAAGCGGAAGAGCTTGGTCTTAAAGACTATAAATTCGTAAACTCTACTGGACTTAACAATGCAGATTTATTTGGTATGCATCCAGCTGGTACTGGACCAAAAGATGAAAACGTAATGCCTGCTAAATCTGTAGCAAAATTAGCATATCATTTACTAAAAGATCATCCAGAGGTATTAGAAACGTCTAAAATTGCAGAAAAGACGTTCCGTAAAGGTACAGAAGATCGAATTGAAATGAGAAACTGGAACGATATGTTACCTGGATTAGCAAACCATTATGAGGGCGTTGACGGGTTAAAAACAGGTACAACAGACTTTGCTGGACATTGCTTTACAGGTACTGCAACGCGAAATGGTACACGTTTAATTTCTGTTGTTATGAAGGCTGTAGATGAAAAGGGAGAAGGCACAAGAAAAGCTCGCTTCGATGAAACAGCTAAATTATTTAACTATGGCTTCTCACAATTCTCGAAACAAGAAATTATTCCAGCGAACTATAAGTTTAAAGATCAAGAAACAGTAAAAGTTACAAAAGGTAAAGAAAAGAATGTAGCGATTGCTGTTAAAGAACCAGTTTCATTTATGGTAAAGTCATCTGAAAAAGATTTATATAAACCTAAACTGGTATTAGATAAAAAGAGTCTTGAAGCAGAGGTTAAGAAGGACACAGTTGTCGGAAAGGTAGTTATTGAGCGCTCAGAAGGCACAGATTACGGTTTTATTGACGGTAAGGACCTTTCAGCTGATGTTGTCACTACAGAGGCTGTAGAGCGTGCTAATGGTTTCTCATTATTCTTCCAAGGTATTGGTAGCTTCTTCGGAAACTTATGGGACGGTATTACCGACTTTGTTGGTGGCTTATTTTAATAAATAATGGATAGAACACGTAGATGTTTTCAAACATCTCGTGTTCTTTTTCACGTTTCCACGCTTTACTGCATACGCTAATAGGCGAAAGGATGTGTGGCTAAATGTGTGGTATTACAGGATGGGCTAGCTTTCAAAAGGATTTAAGAACAAGTGATAGAATTCTGAAGTTAATGACGCAAACGTTAAATAAACGTGGGCCTGATGATGAAAATATTTGGTGTAGTGAGCATATTGCATTTGGCCATCGACGGTTAGCTGTCATAGATTTGATCGGTGGAAAGCAGCCGATGATGAAAGTACATGATGGAGCAAACTATGTCATTACATATAATGGCGAGCTTTATAATACAGAAGAATTACGGAAAGAGCTTCAAAATCGAGGGCATGTTTTCACAACACATTCTGATACGGAAGTGTTATTAACCGCTTATATTGAATGGAAAGAGCTGTGTGTTGATTTTTTAAATGGAATTTTCGCTTTTGGTGTATGGGATGAACAAGCACAATCGCTTTTTTTATGCCGAGATCGACTAGGGGTAAAGCCTTTGTTTTATACAGAGCTTCAAGATGGCTTGCTTTTTGCATCCGAGGTGAAAGCATTATTAGCTCATCCATTGATGAAAACAACAGTTAATGCAGAAGGTCTAGCAAATATTATGGCTGTAGGACCGTCTAGAATGCCCGGAAAGTCACTTTTTCAAAATATTGATGAGCTACGTCCAGGATATGCAATGCGTTTCTCTAGAGAAGGGATACGCATTTGGCAGTATTGGCAGTTACAGAGTAAACGGCATGAAGAGTCATTAGAAGAAACAATCGATCATGTCCATTTTTTGCTAACTGACGCTATTGAACGACAGCTTGTTTCAGACGTACCGATTTGTACCTTTCTTTCAGGCGGTTTAGATTCCAGCATTATTACTGGAATTGCAGCAAACATGTTTCAGCAACAAAACAAAGGTACACTTCATACGTACTCTATAGACTATGAGGATAACGAACGTTTCTTTAATCCACATGCTTTTCAAACATCCACAGACACGTATTGGATTCATAAAATGACAGATACCTTTAGTACTACACATCACGCTGAGGAAATTTCTCAACAGCAATTAATCGATTTGTTAGTAGAGTCTGTCATTGTTAGAGATTCACCAGGGATGGCCGATGTAGATTCATCCTTATTGTGGTTTTGTCGAGAAATAAAAAAGGACTTTACCGTTGCACTATCAGGTGAATGTGCGGATGAAATTTTCGGTGGTTATCCATGGTTTACAGAAACGACTACAGGATTCCCTTGGATTCGTTCACTGTCTGAAAGGTCAACAATGTTACAAGAGCGGTGGCGTAAGAAATTAGCAGTTGAATCATATGCACAACAAGTATATTCGCAAACAATTGCTGAAGTACCATATCTTGATGGAGAGAGTATTGAGGAAATAAGGCAACGTGAAATGTTTTATTTGAATATGGTATGGTTTATGCAAACATTGCTGGAACGAAAAGACCGTATGAGCATGGGGGCAAGTCTTGAAGTTCGTGTTCCATTTGCAGATCATCGCCTTGTGGAATATGCGTGGAATATTCCGTGGGAAATGAAAAATTTAGGCGGTATAGAAAAGGGGTTGCTTCGTAAGGCAATGCAACATTTATTGCCAGAAGAAGTTTTATATCGGAAAAAGAATCCGTACCCTAAAACTTATCATCCAGTTTATACAGCAGGCGTTCAAAAATGGCTAAGAGAAATAATGAAAGATAAAAATTCAATTCTTCATGAATTATTTGAGCGACAGAAGTTAATAGGGCTAATTGAATCTGGCGGCAGTTCTTTCAAAGTTCCTTGGTATGGACAATTAATGGCTGGCCCGCAGCTTTTGGCTTATTTGGGGCAAATTCATACATGGTTTAAGTTATATAATATTCAACTAATTGAAACATAATCAATTTCAGTGGTGAGAGTCATCTGTAGCTGACGTTTCACTTTCGCTACAAAAAACATTTGTAGCTGACGTTTCACTTTCGCTACAAGAAACATTTGTAGCTGACGTTTCACTTTCGCTACAAAAAACATTTGTAGCTGACGTTTCACTTTCGCTACAAGAAACATTTGTAGCTGACGTTTCACTTTCGCTACAAGAAACATTTGTAGCTGACGTTTCACTTTCGCTACAAGAAACATTTGTAGCTGACGTTTCACTTTCGCTACAAGAAACATTTGTAGCTGACGTTTCACTTTCGCTACAAGAAACATTTGTAGCTGACGTTTCACTTTCGCTACAAGAAACATTTGTAGCTGACGTTTCACTTTCGCTACAAGAAACATTTGTAGCTGACGCTGCGCTTTCGCTACAAGAAACATTTGTAGCTGACGCTGCGCTTTCGCTACAAGAAACATTTGTAGCTGACGCTGCGCTTTCGCTACAAGAAACATTTGTAGCTGACGCTGCGCTTTCGCTACAAGAAACATTTGTAGCTGACGCTGCGCTTTCGCTACAAGAAACATTTGTAGCTGACGCTGCGCTTTCGCTACAAGAAACATCTGTAGCTGACGTTTCGCTTTTACTACAAAAAAAACTTGCTGGATGAAGATATAGAAGGAACACCCATCAACCTTTAACTTGAGGTTGATGGGTGTTTTTTCTGTATATCCCAACAGTCCATTAGCTTTTCAATGAATGATTCTATTTCATCTACAGGTATACTTCCAAAACCTAGTAAAAATTGAGCTTGTGAGGGTGTGGAGTGATCCAGGCGATAATCAGATAGTGGATAGATTTTGATTTCCGCATTGGAGGCAAGCTGCTGTAATTGCTTTTCAGACAAAGCATGCTGTACATCAAGTAAAATATGCATGCCTGCTTGCTCGCCAGTAATTTTAATTTGATTAGAATAGTTTTCTAAAATAGAAGTGAGTTTTTCATGCTTTTTTCGATAAACCTTCCTCATTCGATTTAAATGCTTTGCAAAGTGACCATCACGCATAAAATTAGCTACGATGTGTTGATCGAAACGAGGTACTGTTGATGAATAGTAATTAAATACATCATTATAAGTAGTAAGTAATTTTGGCGGAAGTACAAAATAAGCAACACGCAAAGATGGCATTAAGGATTTTGTAAAGGTACTCATATAAATGACTTTATCATTTCGATCTAATGCATGAAGTGCAGGAATTGGTTTTCCAGTATAACGAAATTCGGAATCGTAATCATCTTCAATAATGTATCGAGTGGAGCTTTGTGCGGCCCAATTTAAAGCCTGTGCACGTCTTGTTGCTGATAATACGGCTCCTGTTGGGAATTGATGTGATGGCGTTATATAAACAACGTCGGCACTAGTTTTTTCGAGCTCATGAATAACAATTCCTTCATCATCGACCGCAATTGGATAGACTTTTCGTTTATGCTGTGAAAACATACGATGTACAGCTGGATAGCCTGGGTTTTCAAGTGCAAAGCAAGTTTCGTCCCCAAAGAGGCGCAATATCATTGGTAGAAGCTGTTCTGTTCCTGAGCCGATGACAATTTGCTTGGGACTACAAACAACCCCGCGTGATTGAAATAAATAATTAGCAATCTCCGTTCGTAAAGATAGTTCTCCCTGAGGCTCACCCGTTAATAATAATTCCTTTGAGGCATCATCAAAGAGCTCTTTCGCATATTTCCGCCATGTTTGAAATGGGAAGGCATCGATATCAATAGAACCAGGATTAAAATCTATCTTGTACGATTTTTTCTTAGGTTGTTCGTGTAAAGAAGCTATTGTGTCTTGCTGAATATACGGAAGTTCGTCAATTTCCTCTACAAAATAACCAACGCGGGATTTAGACATAATATAGCCTTCTGCAAGTAATTGTGCATACGCAATTTCAATTGTTGTTTGAGAAATATTCAAAAAATCGGCTAATTTTCTTTTTGATGGTAATTTTTCTCCTACTGCTATTTTCTTTGTAATAATAGCTTCTTTAATGCCGCTATAAAGCTGGTCATAGAGCGGTTTTTCACCATTTTTTTCTAGCTGAAATAATAGCATGTCCATGTTCTTTCACTCTCCTGACCCTATGATTATTTTGTAAACTGGATATTTTTATATGGTCAATTTCTATTATACTAAATTTCATCAAACAGGTGGAGGTTAGAAATCATGAAACAAACAGGTACAGAGTTAGTAAAACGTGGTATGGCGGAGATGCAAAAGGGTGGCGTCATTATGGATGTTATTAATGCAGAGCAGGCGAAAATTGCAGAAGCGGCAGGAGCTGTAGCTGTCATGGCATTAGAACGAGTACCTTCAGATATTCGTAAGGCGGGTGGAGTTGCACGCATGGCAGATCCTCGTATTGTCGAGGAGGTAATGGGGGCTGTATCTATTCCGGTAATGGCTAAAGCACGCATTGGACATATCGTTGAAGCAAGAGTTTTAGAAGCAATGGGCGTTGATTATATTGATGAAAGCGAAGTATTAACTCCAGCGGATGAGGAGTTTCATTTATTAAAAAGTGATTACACAGTGCCATTTGTTTGTGGCTGCCGTGATTTGGGAGAAGCAGCGCGACGCATTGGCGAGGGGGCTTCCATGCTACGAACTAAGGGTGAACCAGGTACAGGTAATATTGTAGAGGCTGTTCGCCATATTCGTAAGGTGAATGCACAAGTACGTAAAGTAGTTGGTATGACAGAGGACGAATTAATGACAGAGGCTAAATTACTTGGTGCTCCTTTTGAGTTATTAAGAGAAATTAAGCGTCTTGGCCGTTTACCTGTCGTTAATTTTGCAGCAGGTGGAGTTGCTACGCCAGCTGATGCAGCATTAATGATGGAGCTTGGAGCGGACGGTGTATTCGTTGGTTCTGGTATTTTTAAATCAGAAAACCCAGAGAAATTTGCTCGTGCAATTGTTGAAGCTACAACGCATTATAAGGACTATAAGCTAATTGCTGAAATTTCAAAAGAGTTAGGTGTTCCGATGAAAGGCATCGATATTGCACAGCTTAGTCAAAATGAGCGTATGCAGGAGCGAGGCTGGTAAGATGAAGCGAATCGGTGTTTTAGCATTACAGGGAGCGGTGCGAGAGCATGTACAAATGTTAGAATCACTTGGATGTGAAGCTGTCTTAGTAAAACAAAGTGCGGATTTAGAGCAGCTTGATGGACTTGTCTTGCCTGGTGGAGAAAGTACAACAATGCGAAAATTACTGAATCGATATGAGCTATTGGAACCAATTCGCACACTTGCGAAACAAGGGCTACCGATGTTTGGAACATGTGCAGGATTGATTTTATTAGCAAAGGACTTAGTGGATTATGAATCACATTTAGCAGTAATGGACGTGGTAGTTGCACGGAATTCTTATGGACGTCAAGTAGATAGCTTTGAAGTGAAGCTCGACATACCTGAAATAGGACCTGCCATTCCGGCTGTCTTTATACGCGCGCCACATATTGTTTCTGTAGGTGAAGGTGTTAAAGTTTTAGCCGAGCATGACGGGAAAATCGTGTTAGCAAAAGACGGTCATTTATTAGGTTGTTCCTTCCATCCTGAATTAACGGAAGATACACGTATTCTAGAATATTTTGTATCTTTTATGGTATGACTTGCAAAATCTCAATTCATATAGTACAGTATGGATAAAATTTAAATAACTTAACACGATGATGGGAAGTAGTAACAAGCACGTTTTTTTTAGAGAGTCAGCGGGTGGTGGAAGCTGATAAAAGCACTTGTGAATCCGTCCTGGAGTTGCGCAGTCGAAGTGAATGAAGTAGGCTGTCGCCGGCTGAAATGCCGTTATGAAATAAGTGGATTAGACAAAGTACAAAGTGTCTAGTCAATTAGGGTGGCAACGCGGGTAGCTCTCGTCCCTTTTTTGGGGATGAGGGCTTTTTTGTGTTTTTACTAACTATTTTCCCATCATTAAGAATCTACTGGAGGTATGACGATGTTAGATATTAAACGCGTGCGCGACAATTTCGCGGAAATTAAAGAAATGCTATTAACACGTAATGAGGATTTAGGAAACTTAGACGATTTTGAACAATTAGATGCAAAGCGTCGTGAATTAATTGCAAAAACGGAAGAGCTTAAAGCTGAGCGCAATAAAGTATCTGAGCAAATTTCTATTATGAAGCGTAATAAAGAAAATGCGGATGAAGTTATTGCTCGTATGCGTCAGGTTGGCGATGAAATTAAAGAGTTAGATGTCCAATTAAATGATGTAGAAGATCGCTTTAAAGATATGATGATGCGTTTACCAAACGTTCCACATGAATCTGTACCTGTTGGCACAACAGAGGATGATAATGTAGAGGAATATACTTGGGGTGAGGTGCCAACATTTGATTTCGACATTAAAGCACACTGGGATATCGCTACGGACTTACAAATTGTTGACTTTGAACGTGGTGCAAAAGTGACAGGTAGTCGTTTCTTATTCTATCGTGGTCTTGGCGCTCGTTTAGAACGTGCATTAATGACGTTTATGATGGACTTACATGCAGAAGAGCATGGCTATGAAGAAATGCTACCACCTGTAATTGTTAACCGTGATAGCTTAACTGGTACAGGACAACTTCCTAAATTTGAAGAAGATGTTTTTAAATTAGATGACACAGATTATTTCATGATTCCAACAGCAGAAGTACCTGTAACAAACTTCTACCGTGATGAAATTTTACCTGTTGAAGCATTACCACAAGGCTTTGCAGCATATAGTGCTTGCTTCCGTTCAGAGGCAGGATCTGCGGGTCGTGATACACGTGGTTTAATTCGCCAACATCAATTCAACAAAGTAGAATTAGTTCGCTTTGTAAAACCAGAAGAATCTTATGAGCAGCTAGAATTATTAACAGGTCATGCTGAAAAAGTACTGCAATTATTAGGGTTACCATACCGTAAATTAAAAATGTGTACAGCTGATTTAGGCTTTACTGCAGCGAAAAAATATGATTTAGAGGTTTGGATTCCTGCTCAAAACATGTACCGTGAAATCTCTTCTTGCTCTAACTTTGAAGATTTCCAAGCACGTCGAGCAAATATTCGCTTCCGCCGTGAGCCAAATGCTAAACCAGAGTACGTACACACATTAAACGGCTCAGGTCTTGCAATCGGTCGTACAGTAGCAGCAATCCTAGAAAATTATCAGCAAGCTGATGGTAGCGTAGTGATTCCTGAAGTATTAAGACCGTATATGGGCGGAAAAGAAGTAATTGCTCCAAAATAAACTGAGTCGAAAGCGAAGCGGGCTGGAGTGAAAAGAAAAAACTACTGTTGAAAATCTAATCTCAACAGTAGTTTTTCTTTTTTTAAAGTAGGTTAGCGAGGGCGAACTCGATGTTTCACAGAGAAATTATGTTCATTAGAAAGTAAGTAAATAATGCCCTCAATAAAGGCTATAAAAGCTGGGATATATGTCCAAAAGAAGATTAGATACAATATACCTTGTCCAATTTTTCCTAAGTAAAATTTATGGATTCCGATTCCACCTAAAAAGATAGCAAGTACCCCTGCAACCGTTTTATTTTTTATTGGCCAAGAAGGGTTGATGCCATCATACATAGGAGCTGAATGGTGGGGCTGTGTTTGATATACAGGCTGTGATTGCTGTTGATAGACTGGTTGCTGCACAATTTGCTGTTCTTTTTGGAAATTAAATTTTTCACCACAATATTTACATTGAGCTAATGTGACATCAGCCGCTGCACCACATTGCGGACATTCGATATTTTTCATGTCAATATCTCCTAATCAATGATATTTGTTTAATTTATATTTTCTGATGTATTGTTTTTAACTACACTGTAATTATTAACTATTGAATTGATTTAACTTGGGTACCGCAGTTATTACAAAATTTAGAAGTAACATCTAGTTCTTGTCCACATGAACAAACAGGCTTGTGTAAACTAATTCCACAAGAACAACAGAATTTTGATGATTCTTCGTTTTCACTCTGACAAGAATGACATGTAATGATCTGACGCGTTAAATTTTCACCACATAAGTTGCAAAATTTACTAGTAGATAAGATATTACCATGGCAAGAAGGGCATATTATATGTGTGATATTATTACCGGGCTGCTGTACTTGTTGATTCATCATCGTTATCATTCCTTGACCTACACCTAAGCCAACTCCACTAGATGCAAATAACCCAGCTACTCCATTTTCATTTGACGCAGCAGACTCATATATATCAAAGCTACGTTGTGTTACATAACGATTGTCACCCATAATTTCGAATTTGGCTTTATCTTGTAAAATTTGATTTATCTTATCGAAATCTTCCTCTGGGAAATTAATTGATTGAATATGGAAATGGGCCATTATAAAGCCGTACGTATTGAATTCTTCAGATATTTTTCCTTTTAAACTATTTGAAATATTATGAAGCTCTGTTGTTATTTCTAGTGCAGAGATTTTCTCATTAATAATTTTATTTGCAAGTTCAGTTTTTATGGATGTAATAAGAGAACCTTTAAAGTAATCTTGTACTTTTTCAAAACTAACAATATCATCTTTATTCATAGAGCCTATAACTTCTGTAAAGAACAATAAGTAGTCATCAAGGCGAAGAGCCAATTGTCCAAATGCTCGTATACGTAATTTTACAAAGTATTTTGGGTCAATTAGTTGGATAGGATCAGAGGTTCCCCAATATAAATCCAATTTTACCGAGAGATTTATAAAGTAGATTTCTGCTGAAAAAGGTGTATCCCCTCCATATGCAAAATTCACAACATGATGAAGTAATGGTAAGTTATTAGTTGATAAAACATGCGTGCCTGAATTAAACACATCACATATTTGTCCACCCTTCACAAAAATAGCCACTTGACCTTCATTGACAATAAGTGTAGTACCTAACACTAGCTTTTCAGTTGGATGTTTGTAAATTAACCAATCACGTGAGCGTAATCCATCAAACTTCACTCTATTAAGAATAGGCATTTAAATTTACCTCCCTATTTATTTACAATAAAATAAAAATATAACTAGTTATATTCTCCCTTTTGGGTTTATATATGTCAATATTTTATCTTCGTTCAGCAAAGGTTTTTGCAACGTCAATTACAAAGTTTTTTTGTAGCGAAGCGACACGCCTAGCTTGTATAGCTAATCAACTTATATACATGGCACACGTTTTAGAAATCCCCATAATAAAACTTTTATGAGTTCCGAACTCCCAACCCAATGATGAAAAGTTTTTTAGCAGAAAAAAGAAGGTGTCCCAAGTATTTCTTGAGTCACCTTCTTTAATTAAAATTCTTCATTTTCAACAATTAATGCCTGTCGTGCCTTTTCCTCAGCCTTTTTTCGTTCACGTAAAGCTCGGAAAAAATCGGTTAAGATTTGTCCGCACTCCTCCGCTAAAATACCTTCCGTTACTTCACATTCATGGTTAAAGCGTGCATCGTTTAATAAACGGTAGAGTGAATCTACACAGCCTGCTTTTATATCTCTTGCACCATATACGACACGCGGCACACGTGATTGCAAAATTGCGCCTGCACACATCGGGCAAGGCTCTAGCGTCACATAGAGTGTTGTTTTTTCAAGGCGCCAGCTCCCTATTTTTTTACATGCCTCTTGTATAACCATTAGTTCAGCGTGAGTTGTCGCATTTTGCGTTGTTTCGCGTAAATTATGAGCTCTTGCAATAATTTCTCCATCGTAAACAAGTACAGCTCCTATAGGCACTTCTCCTAGTACAGCCGCTTTTTTTGCTTCTTCTAGTGCTTGTTTCATAAATAGACGATCTGTTTCAAAAATATCCACGAAATATCTCTCCTTATCATTTAGTGTATCTTGACTAATTGACAATTGCTACTTTAAACATTGACATTTCCAAAAGATTCATCTATATTCATATATGAACACATGATCATATATATAAATAAAAATTGTTGGGGGTAAACTAATATGGATGAACTATTAAAAAATACGGAAATGCAAGGGGGGGATAACCAGCATTTAGACGAAGAGACATTATTCGTCGTGTCTCAAACATTCAAAGCATTAAGTGATCCGACAAGAATTCGCATTTTAAATTTATTGTGTACAGATGAACATTCAGTCAACGACATTGCTGAAATTTTAGATTTAGGTCAATCAACAGTTTCACACCAGTTACGTTTTTTGAAAAATTTGCGTTTAGTGAAATTTAGAAGAGAGGGTACGACCTTATATTATTCAACAGATGACGATCATATTATGAATTTATTGAAGCAAGCTATTGAGCATGCTGCACACAATTAGATTTAATGGAGGGATAAACCATGGGACATAATCATGATCACGGCCATGACCATACACATGGCGCAAATAAAAAAGTGTTAATAGTATCATTTATTATCATTACGAGTTATATGATTGTTGAAGCGATTGGCGGCTATGTAACAAATAGTTTGGCTCTTTTATCAGATGCAGGACATATGTTAAGTGACTCCATTTCCTTAGCGATCGCCTTACTTGCTTTTATGTTTGGTGAAAAGGTAGCAAGCTATAGTAAAACATACGGCTATAAACGATTTGAAATTTTAGCGGCGGTATTAAATGGTGTGACATTAATTTTAATTGCTTTATTCATTTTCTATGAGGCAATAGAACGCTTTGCAAATCCACCAGAAGTGGCAACAACAGGTATGCTAATTATTAGTACAATCGGTCTTTTGATAAATTTTTTGGTAGCTTGGATTATGATGCGTGGCAGTGATACAAAAGATAATTTAAATATGCGTGGAGCTTATTTACACGTCTTAAGTGATATGCTTGGTTCTGTAGGAGCTATCGTTGCCGCACTATTAATGATGTTCTTTGGCTGGGGCTGGGCTGATCCACTTGCGAGTGTTATTGTTGCAGCATTAGTATTAAGAAGCGGCTACTATGTAACGAAGGCTGCTGTCCATGTTCTCATGGAAGGAACACCTTCAAACGTTGACGTTGAAGAAATCATACAAACTATTGTACAAACAAATGGCGTTCAAAGTATTCATGATTTACACATTTGGACAATAACAAGTGGAGTAAATGCACTTTCCTGTCATGCAGTTGTTAATGAACAGTTAAAAATTGCGGATAGTGAGCATATATTACGGAAAATTGAACATAATCTTGAGCATAAGGGCATAAAGCATGTAACGATTCAATTGGAAACAGAAGCGCATAAGCATGATAAATCAATTTTATGTACAATAAAAAGTGAGCAGTCACATCATGATCATCATCATTAACTAACTCATAAAAAATTTTCTACTTTACATACCCTTCGTGGGTACGGTACTATGAATGTGAAATGGGAGGTGCATTCAATTGGAGGACAAAGTGGAAGAAGATATTTGTCATGCAGAAGGCACTACGTCACATCGAAAAAGCCATCATCCAGAACGCGTTAAAAAAGATTTAACGACTCGTTTAAATCGAGTTGAAGGTCAAATCCGAGGTATTAAAGGGATGATTGAAAAAGACGTATACTGTGATGATATTATTACGCAACTGTCTGCCACACAGTCTGCTTTAAATAGCGTAGCAAAAATATTATTAGAAGGCCATTTAAAGGGATGTGTAGTAGACCGCCTATCCGAAGGTGACGAAGCAGTGTTGGATGAATTAGTAGTAACCATTCAAAAATTAATGAAGAAGTAAAAGTTTTTTTAACTTCTTTCAGCAAATGTTTTTTGTAGCGAAAGCAGAGCGTCAGCTACAATTTTTTCTGTAGCGAAAGTAAAACGTCAGCTACAATTATTTTCTGTAGCGAAAGCAAAGCGTCAAGAATATAAATTAAAGGAGAGATATTTTATGCAAAACGTAACTTTAAACGTACAAGGAATGTCATGCGGACATTGTGTAAATTCAGTGGAAAAAAATGTTGGAGCTTTAGCTGGTGTTGAACAAGTAAAAGTAAACTTAGCTGATGGTTTAGTAGATGTAGCATTTGACGAAACACAAGTATCTCTAGACCAAATTAAGGAAACAATCGACGATCAAGGCTATGACGTTAAATAATAGAAGTAGGGTGCTCATGTAGCACTCTCTTATTTTCAATTTTACATACCCCCTGTTGGTATGTAGGGAGGAGAAATGATCATGAGTTCAGAAATGAAGGAAGCGAATTTGCAAATTACAGGTATGACATGTGCAGCCTGTGCCACTCGTATAGAAAAAGGTTTAAATAAAATGGATGGTGTAGAACAGGCGACAGTTAATGTAGCTCTTGAAAAGTCATCGATTAAATATGATTCGACAAAATTAAGTGAAGAGGACTTTGAAAAGAAAATTGAAGCTCTTGGCTATGGCGTCGTTAAACAAAAAACTGAATTTGATATTACAGGTATGACATGTGCAGCCTGTGCCACTCGTATAGAGAAAGGTTTAAACAAACTAACAGGTGTATCTTCTGCGAACGTAAACTTAGCGCTCGAAAAAGCAACTATTGAATTTAACCCATCTGAAGTGACAATCGCGGATATTATGGCAAGGATCGAAAAATTAGGATATGGAGCTCATCAAAAATCGGATGAGCAAGAAGCAGTAGATCATCGAGAAGAGGCCATCAAACAACAGAAGAATAAATTTATTTTTTCGGCCATTCTTTCATTACCATTACTTTGGACGATGGTAGGACACTTTTCATTTACATCATTTTTATATGTTCCTGAATTTTTAATGAATCCGTGGGTGCAAATGGTGTTGGCCACTCCCGTTCAATTTATCGTTGGGAAGCAATTTTATGTTGGGGCATACAAAGCTTTACGCAATGGTAGCGCCAATATGGATGTACTAGTAGTCTTGGGAACATCTGCGGCTTATTTTTATAGTGTCTATCAAGCAATTATTACCGTGGGATCAAATCATGTCCCGCACCTATATTTTGAAACGAGTGCCGTATTAATTACATTAATTTTGTTAGGAAAATTATTTGAAGCGAAAGCAAAAGGTCGCTCGTCTGAAGCAATCAAAAAATTAATGGGTCTTCAAGCCAAAACAGCAATCGTTGTCCGTGACGGTGTAGAAAAAGAAGTCCCGTTAGAAGAAGTAGTTATTGGCGACACAATTTTAGTAAAACCAGGTGAAAAAATTCCTGTTGATGGTGAAGTATTAGAAGGAACAACAGCTGTTGATGAATCGATGTTAACAGGAGAGAGTCTACCTATTGATAAAAAGCAAGGTGACCTATTATTCGGTTCAACAATTAATAAAAATGGCTTTATTAAAATGACAGCGACTAAAGTTGGTCGCGATACAGCTTTAGCTCAAATTATTAAAGTTGTAGAAGATGCACAAGGCTCAAAAGCGCCAATCCAACGCATGGCAGACCAAATTTCAGGCATATTTGTACCGATCGTTGTCGGCATTGCGATTGTATCGTTTTTAATTTGGATTATTTGGGTGCGACCAGGCGAATTTACGCCTGCACTCGAAGTATTAATTACAATCCTCGTTATCGCTTGTCCATGTGCGCTTGGATTAGCAACGCCAACATCTATTATGGCGGGCTCTGGTCGTGCGGCAGAATTTGGTATTTTATTTAAAGGTGGAGAGCATTTAGAGCAAACACAAAGCATCGATACAGTAGTTGTTGATAAAACTGGTACAGTGACACACGGCAAACCTGTATTAACGGATGTTGTATTAGTGGGGAATCAAGACGAGGCACGCTTTTTATCGTTAATTGGCGCAGCAGAGAAGCAATCCGAGCATCCGTTAGCAGAAGCAATCGTTCAAGGAATTGCTGATCGTGGTATTGAGCTAGGAGATGTTCAATTCTTTGAAGCAATACCAGGTTACGGTGTGCAAGCGACTGTATCTGGTCAAGGAGTTGTCATCGGTACTCGTAAATTGATGAAACAATATGGTATTCAAATTGATGATATTTTACCAACAATGGAGCAATTAGAGGAAAATGGTAAAACCGCAATGTTAGCTGCGATTAACGGTCAGTATGCGGGTCTAGTAGCAGTTGCAGATACAGTGAAAGAGACTTCAAGAGAGGCAGTTCAGCGTCTAAAAGAAATGGGCATCGATGTTATTATGATGACTGGTGATAATCAACGTACAGCACAAGCAATTGGAGCAGAAGTTGGTGTAAATCATGTCATTGCTGAAGTTCTTCCGGAAGGCAAAGCAGATGAAGTGAAAAAACTGCAAGCACAAGGTAAAAAAGTGGCGATGGTTGGCGATGGCATTAATGATGCGCCGGCACTTGCGACAGCTAATATTGGGATGGCGATTGGTACCGGTACTGACGTGGCTATGGAAGCAGCAGATATTACACTGATTCGTGGCGATTTAAACAGTATCGCGGATGCTATTATAATGAGTCGCAAAACAATGCGCAACATTAAGCAAAACTTATTCTGGGCATTTGCTTACAATTCATTAGGTATTCCAATTGCCGCAATTGGTTTACTAGCTCCTTGGGTAGCAGGTGCAGCGATGGCATTTAGTTCAGTATCTGTCGTTTTAAATGCACTGCGTTTACAGCGAGTTCAATTATAAGCGTAACGATAGATCCACTTCGGTGGGTCTTTTTTTTATCCTCTTTCAGCGGGGGATAAAACATCCACTGAAATAGAGGAACTCAGGCGAAGAACTTCACTTCCCGATTGTCGTTTCTTGTCATCTATTTTAATAGAGGAATAGCTAGATTCTGTTTTTCATTTCCTCGCTATGATACAATGAAAAGCACTGACTAAACAATCCATAGAACATAAAGGAGGAGCTTCTGGTGACAGTTCCATTTGTTACGGTAGAAGGTCCGATTGGTGTTGGTAAAACCTCTTTATCAAAAGAGCTTGCAGCGACATTTAATTACCATCTATTAAAAGAAATAGTAGACGAAAACCCTTTTCTAAATAAGTTTTATGAAAACATTGAGGAATGGAGCTTCCAAACGGAAATGTTCTTCCTTTGTAATCGTTATAAACAATTATCAGATATAAAAAGATTTCGTTTAACACATGAGAAACCTGTTGTAGCGGACTATCATATTTTTAAAAATTTAATATTTGCAAAACGTACATTAGCATCTACGGAGTATGATAAGTACGAAGAAATCTATAAAATATTAACGAAAGATATGCCTGTACCAAATGTAGTTATTTATTTACATGCTAGTGTGGAAACGTTGATGAAACGCATTGCGATGCGTGGTCGTGAATTTGAAAAAATGATTTCACAAGATTACATGGAACAACTTGTGGCAGATTATCATACCTTTATCGAGCATTTTGAGAAAATGCACCCCGAAATTCCCGTTATTCGATTTAATGGTGATCAGCTTGATTTTGTTAAAAATCCAGATGACTTGAAATATGTTTTACAAACAATAAAGGATACGTTACAACAAAGGAGTTTGCAACAATGAATTTGAGAGAGAAATATGATATTCCTCCACAAACAGTCATTACAATCGCTGGTACGGTTGGCGTAGGAAAATCAACGATGACAAAGGCGTTGGCAGAGGCGTTAAACTTCCGTACGTCATTTGAAAAGGTGGATACAAATCCGTACTTAGATAAGTTTTATGAGGATTTTGAAAAATGGAGCTTCCATTTACAAGTCTACTTTTTAGCGGAGCGCTTTAAGGAGCAGAAGCGTATTTTCGAGTATGGCGGTGGGTTTATTCAAGATCGTTCAATTTACGAAGATACAGGAATTTTTGCAAAGATGCACTATGACAAAGGTACAATGAGCCCAACAGATTACGAGACGTATACAAATTTATTTGATGCTATGGTGATGACACCATATTTCCCGCATCCAGATTTACTTGTTTATTTAGAAGGACCAATTGATTCTGTTATTGGACGTATTCAAGAGCGTGGTCGTACGATGGAGCAACAAACACCGAATGATTATTGGGTTGAAATGCATGAACGTTATGAAAGCTGGATTAATAACTTTAATTCATGCCCAGTTCTACGTTTAGATATTAATGATTATGATTTATTAAAAAATCCTGAAGCAATTGAATCAATTGTGAGCCGCATCAGTCATATGCTAAAACAAACAAGTCATTTGCGTAAATAGGAAATACACTATGTTTAAATTTTAATGTATAGTAAGGAAACTATCGCGTTCTGGCCGAAAGCGAAGCGGCAGGCACAAACAAGTCATTTACGTAAATAGAAGGTTAGATAAAGCTAATATTTCTAAAACAATAGGAAGCTAAATTTTGGAGTTCTAACTGAACGCGAAGCAGCAGGCCCAAGCAATTGAAGAAAATAAATGATCAAAAGACGTGAGACAATATGTAGCTTATTGTGTCACGTCTTTTATAATAGGAGGGATTATTATAAGAATAGCGGTGTATTGCGGTTCTTGCTTAGGCAAAAACCCAATTTATGCAGAGAAGGCAGCCGAATTAGGGACGGTATTAGCTCAAAATGGTCATGGTGTAGTTTACGGTGGTTCGAAAGCAGGACTGATGGGAAAAGTCGCAGATGCTGTATTAGCAGCTGGCGGAGAGGTAATCGGCGTGATGCCAACTCATTTACAGAAGCGGGAATTAGCGCATGCCTCGTTAACAGAAATTCATTTTGTTGAGTCTATGCATGTACGTAAAGCAAAAATGGTAGAGCTAGCAGATGCCTTTATAGCACTACCAGGTGGTGGCGGTACAATGGATGAATATTTTGAAGTGTTTACGTGGGCACAAATTGGACTACATGAAAAGCCGGCAATTTTATATAATGTAAATAACTTTTATGATGCGCTTTTACAACATTTTCAGAAAATGTTCGAGGAAGGTTTTATACGCGCTGAGCAAAAATCACTTATTCATGTAGCTTCTACATCGGAGGAAGTATTAAATCTTTTAAAAAAACATGGGTAATATGCCCATGTTTTTAATCTTCAAAAGCACTTCTTCTGTAAATTAATTTTTTTTATGTAAATTTTATACTCATTGCTGAAAGTTGTGGATGGCATTTGATGTATATAAGTCGGAACGGAAATCAACCACACGTTATGGTGATGATCCAATTTTAGTTTGCTAATAAAATGAATGAGGTGTATGTTATGCAGAAAATAGATAAACAAGTGACTGATGATTTAGTAGTGCTGGCAATTGAACGAAATATAGCCATTATCCGTTTTGACATGGAGCGTAAAGTTGCTTATGTAAATGAACTCTTTGCTAAAGCTTTAGGCTATAAAGTTGAAGAAATGATAGGAAAAGATCATAAAGATTTTTGTTTACCGGAATTTGCAAGTAGTATAAATTATGAAAAATTTTGGCGTAACTTAGCTGCGGGTAATAGCTATCAGGATAAAATCGAAAGAATGGATGCAAGTGGAAATAGAATTTGGCTTGAGGCTACCTATATGCCTGTCTTTGCTAATAATTCAAGAAAGGTTATTGGCGTATCGAAAATTGCAACTAATATTACTGAACGTCAAAATGAAATTGTTAATGTAGCTGATACATTAAAGGTCATGTCTGAAGAGCTTCATAGTCGATCAGAGGCTGGTATTCAAAATAACGAGGATTTACTGGCAACAGTTAAAGAGGTTTCGCAAGAGTCAGCCGAAAATGTTAGAAATCTTGCGCAGCTACAGAAGCAAGCTGAATCCATTAAAGGTATTGTAAAAACCATTCAAGAGATTGCGTCTCAAACAAATTTACTTGCATTGAATGCAGCTATTGAAGCAGCAAGAGCGGGTGAGTATGGTAGAGGCTTTGATGTTGTAGCAAAAGAGGTTAGAAAACTTTCCGTAAGGGTCGAGCAATCTATTTCAGAAGTAAAAGATAATGTTGAGGGCATAGAGCGAGAGATTGGGCAAGTCACGGAAAGCATTACACGTATAGCTAAAAAAGTAGAAAGAACAAATGGTCAAATTAATGTTACAACAAATGACTTTGCTGAAATTGCTACTGCAGCAGAGGCATTAGATGAACAATCGAAGCATTTTATGGAAATTATTTAAAATAATTTAACAGGCGTGTTGACCAGGAAAAAATTTTATTGAGCGATAAAAGGATTTTTAGGTTGCTATTTTGCTAATATATTCCCATTTTTAACTGATTGTAGCTTGTAGTGGAAAAATGATGAAAGAAATGTTTAATCAATACACCTGAAATAAAAATTGAGGCATAATATAACCCGCTTTTTCCTGTATGTAATTACTCCTAAAAGTAACATGATTAAAAGTTTTATTTACATAATTTTTAATTTTCTGATATATATTGAAATAGTGGATGAATTTTATTTACAATAATTGTGTAAGGCTTTCATAAATCATAATAGGGGTGTTATAGATGACAAAGGTGGGAGTAAGTTTTAAGCATTTACCGACGACTGCGGTTTCGGATGCGACAGGAGGACACACAAATTTACACAGTAGTATTAAACCATTAGCCGATCATTACAAAATTGCTGGGCGTGCGGTAACGGTACGTTTACCAGATGGCGAAAACGGTGCGGTATTGGAAGCCATTCGAGTTGCTAGTGAAGGTGATATTTTAGTAATTGATGCTAAAGGGAATACCAATCGTGCTGTTGCCGGTGATTTTGTTCTCTCGTTAGCGAAAGGGATTGGTGTACAGGGCTTTGTCGTAGATGGTGTTATACGTGATATTGCAGCTATTCGTGAGCTAGATTTCCCTGTATTTTCTCGGGGTACTACGGTAGCAGCTGGCAATAAAAACGGAGGTGGCAAAGTAAATGTTCCTATTGCTATTGGCGGTGTTACTGTCCATCCTGGTGATTATATTATGGGGGATGTGGACGGTGTTGTTGTCGTGCCTCAGGATGATGCAGAGCGTATTGTTGCAGCTGCTGAGGCAAAAATCCAAAAGGATGAAATACGTGCACAAGAAGCACACGTAAATGGAAAAGAATCAATTATTGCTTATTTAGATAAAGTATTAGCTTCTTCCCGTTAATGTTTTTTGTAGCGAAAGCAAAGCGTCAGCTACAAATGTTTTTTGTACCGAAAGCATAGCGACAGGTACAGAAGTCTCCCACCGCTATAGGTGGTGAGGTGGATGCGGATTTAAGATACTTTTCAGCGGGTTTCCAAACATCCCTTGAAAGAAATTAAAGCCTCCGGACACAATTATGCCTCAACAAATCAAAGTAAAAAAACCTCACGATGCCATCCACATCGTGAGGTTTTTTAAAATTATTATGCTAAGTTTTCGTTATCTTTAAAGTAATTTTTCATTTTTTCTGTATCGAAACGGCCTTCCCATTTCGCCATTACTAATGACGCAAGTGAGTTACCAATTACGTTAACGACTGTACGTCCCATATCAAGGATACGGTCGATACCTGCAATGAATGCTAAACCTTCAACTGGAATGCCGACAGTACCTAAAGTCGCTAGAAGTACAACGAAAGATACCCCTGGAACACCTGCAATCCCTTTAGATGTAACCATTAATACAAGCATTAATGTAATTTGTTCACTAATGCTTAAGTGAATACCGTACATTTGAGCAATAAATAATGCTGCAATAGCTTGATACAGTGTTGAACCATCTAAGTTAAAGGAGTAACCAGTTGGAATAACAAAGGATACGATATCCTTTGGAGCACCTAATTTCTCCATTTTCTGCATAATACGTGGTAATACAGCTTCAGAACTTGCTGTTGAGAACGCTAAAATTAGCTCATCTTTTAGTACTTTAATTAAAAACATAATTCTGATACCCGTGAATCTTGCCACAAGACCAAGAACGACAAAGATAAAGAATATCATTGTTGCATAAACAAGTACAGCAAGTTTACCAAGTGGTATTAGTGAAGCGAACCCATATTTGGAAACGGTTACACCGATTAAACCAAAAACCCCAATTGGAGCGAATTTCATTACGAGGTTAGTTACCCAGAACATAGCATCTGCTACCCCTTGGAAGAAGTCTAATACTGGTTTGCCTCGTTCGCCAATTGCAGCAACCCCTAAACCGAAAATAACAGAGAAGAAGATGATAGCAAGCATATTACCTTCAGCCATTGCCTGAACGATATTTGTCGGTACAATGCTGACAATAATATCAAATGGTCCTTCGTGCTTTACTTCTTCTGTAGTTGCAACGTATTTCGAAATATCTCCTTGAGAGAGCTCGTCCATATTTACACCAGCGCCTGGCTGGAATATGTTTGCGGAAAGTAAACCAACTACAATTGCTACTGTTGTAATAATTTCAAAGTAAAGTAGTGATTTCCCGCCTAATCGTCCAAGCTGTTTCATGTCACCAGTTCCAGCAACACCAACGATTAAAGTCGAAATAATAATCGGTACAACAATCATCTTAATTAGATGAAGAAAAATATCCCCTAAAGGTTGTAAATATGTTTCAACTTTGGGGTTTCCGTAAAAGATACCGCCAATAATAATACCTAAAGTCAAACCGATTAAAATTTGAGTGGCTAGACTGATTTTAAATTTCTTCTTCAAACCCTTTGTACCCCCTAATATTAAATTTTTAGGACTTGCCTTACTTTAATACTACGGAGGACTTATGAAATCCGACAAAATCCGAGAAAATTAATTTAATTTTGTTAAAATGTCTGAATATAATACCTGAATAAATTTCTTAATATTTACTTTCGCTTTTCGATTTTGATGATCTTCTATTTGAGTCATAAGCTGACGAATCTCTTTAAAGTCAAAGTAGCGAGGTGCATAGTATTCGAATTCAGAGTTTGTATAATCAACGACACCTAAATTAGCAAGGTTTATCATTGCTGCTAATATAGTACGACGCACACGCTGTTCAATGGCTTTACTTTCCTTCAAAATATCATCTGGAGTAGCCTTTGTAACAGCAGCAATTTCCTCATATAACTCCTTTAATGGAGGAAGAGGGGCAATCTTGTGCTGATGGGCAAGCAATGTTTCGATGATAGCAATAATGTCCTCGCTTCCGATTTCGCCAACGATACCCATATCATTTAAGGTGGATTGAATATGATCTCGTGAAGTTGCTTTATGATTTATTTGTTCACTTAGATCGATGCTTGTAAGTGATTGGCGAATAACTAGCAAAGAGTTTTTTAGGCGAAATTGTTCCGTTGTCTTACGTAAAACATTCTCCACCTCAATCCGGTTTATAGGCTTATGAATAAAGAAATCTATGCCTTGCTCATATGCCTCACCGACCATCTCCTTATTCACTACCTGAGAAATCATGACAAATTGTCCCTCAAAACGATTTTGCATAAGATGCTCGACTGTTGCTATCCCATCAAGCTTAGGCATAAGCAAATCGATAAGCACAAACTCTGGCTGTGTCATTAAAATTTGTGGAATGGCATCCTCTCCATTGCGTGCTTCGCCAATAACTATACCTAAACCACTATCTTCAATAATTTGTTTTAACATGACTCGACTAGCACGATCATCATCAACAATAAAATATCTCATTTAAGTCTCTCCCGTTAGAATAGTTTGCGTAGGAACTGTAATTTTAAACATCGTGTTTTGATTGTTTGATTCAACGGATATTGAGCCATTTAATTTATTAATTAATTCAGCAACATGTGAAAGCCCAATGCCAGTTGCTGCGACACCGTCCACATTGTATTTCGTCGTGTATCCAGGTTCAAAAATAATGGAGAGATCACTTTGTGAAATACCCTTTCCGTTATCACATACTGTTATTACAGTATCATCCTGTTGCTGCTCAATAGCAATAGAAATGAAACCCTGTTCTTCAATTGCTTCTATGGCATTAGCTGTTAAATTATTCAAAAGTGCAAGCAATGCAATATGCTCTTTCGTTTGAAAATCGGCGTCTATATTTATTTTAAACTCAATGTTTTTTCCGAGTAATTCAGCATATTTACTGTTACCGTCTTCGATATAATGTAATAATTCTGACAACCTAAGGGTACCAAAACTCTTCTCACCAACAATTTTAGAGATACCTGCATAAATACGTTGTGAGTCTTTCTTTACTTCATGGATTTCCTGGGCAATATGGAGTGCCTGTAAACTTTCCGCACGATTGCCTAGCGACTTTAATTGTCGATATAAATCAAACCCACTGGCTGTAATTGTTTCGATATGGTTCATAGATTTTTTTAAATAAAGTGCCTCAACATATAAATCTGATCCGATAGTAAGCATTTCCTGAACACGTTTTTTTTGTTCAGCAATTAAAATAGAACTATAAATACCAACTACAAAAAAGCTACGCAATAAAGCAACTGCTAATAGTATAAGTAAATCATGAAGGAATAAAAAAGTATAAGAATGAACGAAAAAACGAAATAGCTGTTCTACTAAATTACTGAAGACTTCACTAAATGCAACTAATAATCCTAGCATTAGTGGTTTTTCTCTATATTGATGAATGCTTAGAATTTGTAGGCATATTGCAAACAATACATAGAATGCAGCTGCGGGTAGATGTGTAAGTAAACTATCTTTTAATGGAATATCGTGTAAAGAGTAATTAATGATAACTCGAAAAACTATTGTCACGATACTTGTCATAAATCCAGCCAAAATTATAGGTGTAGGTCTAAGTAGTGTACATAAAAAGAAAATAATACTTCCTAATCCAAAGCGAAAAGGTGTATCAGCGAAAGGCATTATTTTAATCTCACTACCGATTGCAGTTAATAAAGCAATTATAATAATCCAAGTGAGGGAATTACGAGTTATAAAAATTTTCGATTGCATTAAAAAATCCTCCCTAATCAATTTTAATAGAGCGGTATAGTAAAGAAAAGATTTTATAAAAAAAGCATGTATCATTCGGCAACGCTATGAACGAATGCTTTAACTGTTGAAGGAGAACTTGAAATTTGAATCTTTTCAACAATAATGCTTTTGATTAAGCTTAACTATTAAAACAATATTTTTCGTAACAAATAAAAAAATACCACAACCTAAGTGGAAGTGGTATCAAGTAAGTGTTACATATAATTTTTTTTGGCAAAAAAAAACGGCTACATTCGTAGTCGGAATTTTAAAAATGGAGGAGGTAGAGGGATTCGAACCCCCGCGCGGTGTTACCCGCCTGTCGGTTTTCAAGACCGATCCCTTCAGCCAGACTTGGGTATACCTCCATACTATATAGTACTGCATGTCTTTTCGACAAAACTTAATTTATCATGTTTTTAAATCCACGTCAACATATTTTTATGTTTTTTATAAAAATTGTTTATTTACATTGCAGATAGATTATTCCACATAAATATTGTGTGTATTAAGTTGCAATTTATGAAAACAGTCAGTATACTAGTTATTGCCGTGCTAGGTGGGAAGGTAGCGGTGTCCTGTAACTCGCAATCCGCTCTAGCGAGACTGAATTCCTTTTTCGAGGCTGTCCGTATTGTTTGGTCTGCCTTTTGCACGTAGTGTTGACGATTGGGTCCTGCGCAATGGATACCCATGAACCATGTCAGGTCCGGAAGGAAGCAGCATTAAGTGGTCTTATTCATGTGCCGCGGGGTTGCCTAATCTGAGCTAACGACAAGAGTAACGCTTATGTGCGGCTGTCGAAGAAAGGTGCACGGCATTAAATTGCCAATTCATACGCATCCGTCTACAATAGGCGGATGCGTTTTTTTTATTAGTTTATATTTTATATAGAGGTAAATGCTCGACAACCTTGCTAAAACCTGGCTTGGTAGTCAGTCAGCAGAAAGGGAGGGGCAGTCTCTAGAACTTTTGAGGAAGGTACACATTGTGTCTCACCCCAACATTTGATGTAGAGCTGTAGTGTTATAAGAGAATCGTCTCAAATTTCTAAAAAAACAGTGTCACTATTTTATAAATAATATGGCAAATGCTATAATAGAACTATTCTATATAATGAAGAAGAGGAGAGGAAATCATTGACGTATCAAGCATTTTACCGTGTGTATCGACCGCAATCATTTCGAGAAATGTCTGGCCAAGCACATGTCAAAAGAACGCTACAAAATGCTCTCCTAGCGAATAAAACAACACATGCTTATTTGTTTTCTGGCCCACGTGGTACGGGGAAAACAAGTACAGCTAAAATTTTTGCAAAAGCTTTAAATTGTGAGCATGCACCATCAAGCGAGCCTTGTAATGAATGTGCTACTTGTTTAAGTATTACAGACGGATCACACCCAGATGTTATTGAATTTGACGCGGCGTCTAATTCTCGCGTTGAAGAAATACGAGACATCATAGAGAAAGTTCGATTTGCTCCTGCAAGTAGCAGATATAAAGTGTATATCATTGATGAAGTACATATGCTTTCCACAAGTGCTTTCAATGCCCTTTTAAAGACATTAGAAGAACCACCTTCTCATGCTGTATTTATTTTAGCAACGACAGAGCCTCACAAATTGCCTGCAACGATTATTTCACGTTGCCAGCGTTTTGATTTTAAGCGTCTTTCGACCAACGATATTATTGAGCGCATGAAAGTTGTATTAGAGGATATTGAGTTGCCATATGAGGAACAAGGTCTGAAGGTAATCGCACAATCAGCAGCTGGTGGTATGCGTGATGCTTTAAGCTTATTAGATCAGGTCGTATCCTTCAGCGGAGAAAAACTAAAGCTTGAGGATGCATTACTTGTTACTGGTTCCATCAGCCAGGAAGTGTTCTATGAATTAGCAGAAGCTCTAAAAGTAAAAGATGTCGCGCAAATGCTAGCGCTATTAGAACAACTTATTGCCGATGGAAAAGACCCTCTTCGCCTTTCAGAGGACCTGATTACATTTTTCCGAGACTTATTATTACTGCAAACAAGTGATGATTTGGCTGAATTATTAGAGTTAGTGTCTCCAGAGGAGCGAGTGTTTACATTAGCGCATGATTTTGCACCGGATTTGTTATATGGCTACATTGATATTTTAGCGAAAACACAACAAGAAATGCGGTTCTCCCACCATACAAAGATTTACTTAGAAACGGCGCTACTTAAAATGGTGCAGTTTTCGGGTGGGGTAGTTAGTCAAACTGCCACTTCTGGTGAGGCAGTTATGAGTCCTGAGCTCGCTCGAAAGATCGTGGCACTTGAGCAAATGGTGCAACAACTATCAGCGCAATTACAAGCTGGTGGTCCAATGCAAACGACACAGGCGCCAAAAGAGCAACGTCCACGAGCTAAAAGTCCGAATGGCTATAAAGCACCAACAGGTCGTATTCAAGAGGTGCTAAAGGATGCAACAAAACAAGATGTGCAACGTATTAAATCGGTTTGGGCACAAGCGTTAAGCCAAATGCAAAAATCTCAGTCCGCTCTTTTAGCAGAAGCTGAACCTGTTGCGGCATCTTCAAGTGCTTTTGTGTTAAAATTCAAGTATGATATTCATTGTCAAATGGTTGCTGATAATCAATCCCTAAAAGCTCAATTCACACAATTAATTGCAGGGCAAACCGGTACTACGTACGAAATGCTTTGTACGCCTGAAGAGACCTGGTTAAAATTACGTGAAGAGTTTATTCGTGATCATGGCATGCAGCAGCAAAAAAAATCTCAGGATGAGTCCGGTCATGAAGTGGAATTATTAGAACCACCGGCAGAAGAGCCGTTTATCGACGATGCTCAACCACTTGCTTCACAAGATCCACTTGTGACGGAAGCGGAAAAGCTATTTGGTAAAGATTTTATTGAAATTGTTGAAGATTAATCATTTAGGAGGAATACGTTTATGCGTGGAATGGGAAATATGCAAGGTATGATGAAAAAAATGCAAAAAATGCAAAAGGAAATGATGGAAGCTCAAGAGGCTTTAAATGCAGAGCAATTTGAAGGCGCAGCTGGTGGCGGTATGGTGAAAGTATCTGTAACTGGTCAACGTGAAGTCGTAGAAGTAAATCTTGATCCATCAGTAGTAGATCCAGATGATATCGAAATGCTACAAGATTTAATTGTTATTGCTACAAATGAAGCATTGAAAAAAGTAGATGAAAAAACAAATGCAACAATGGGTAAATTCACTCAGGGCATGAACCTTCCATTCTAGGAGGTAAATAAATGTACTACCCAGAACCAATATCGAAACTAATTGATAGCTTTATGAAATTGCCAGGTATCGGGCCGAAAACCGCGGCCCGTCTGGCGTTTTTTGTATTAACAATGAAAGAGGATGACGTTTTATCCTTTTCCAAAGCATTAATTGATGCTAAACGAAATTTAAGCTACTGCTCCGTATGTGGCAACATAACTGATGTAGATCCATGCCATATCTGTACCGACAAACAACGAAATCATTCTATTATTTGTGTTGTTCAAGATACAAAAGATGTGATTGCAATGGAGAAAATGCGTGATTTCAATGGTATGTATCACGTATTACAGGGAGCTATTTCACCTATGGATGGTATTGGTCCAGAGGATATTAATGTCGCTTCACTGCTAGTTCGTTTACAAGATGAGACTGTTCAGGAGCTTATTTTAGCTACGAATTCAACTATCGAGGGTGAGGCAACGGCTATGTATATTTCTCGTCTAGTGAAGCCATCGGGTATTCGAACAACACGTATTGCCCACGGACTACCAGTAGGTGGAGATTTAGAATATGCAGATGAAGTTACGTTGTCGAAGGCAATGGAAGGTCGCCGAGAATTGTGAGTGAGGGATTAATATGTTCTTCCGCAGTAAAGGGAAATTAAAAAAAGAATTCGATGACAAGCTTGTAAATCTTATAAAAGAAACAAAAGAGGATTTACAGCAGGCGAAGATAATTGAGGAATTAGTAGATGACTATGATTTAGAAGTAATTGCTCAACGAAAAGCAACTGAGAGTATACATTATTATTTATTCAAGGAAGCTAGAATTCGGAGAGTATTAATTAAATAATAGTTTTTCAACTTATTTTAGCGGGTGTCCAAACATCCGCTGAAATAGAGGAACTCAGGACGTAATTATGCCGAGGTATAATTGATATTCATAGAAGCAAAACAGTAAACATAAACTTTCGTAATTATATTCTTAAGGGGGAAACCATGTGTCGTGGTTCGTAATTATGAGTTTTTGTGTGCCTGTAGTGCTTCTTTTTCTTTATATAATAATAAGACATGCTAAAATGGGTAAAATATTAGAAGGAATGTCTGTGTTTTGGTTTAGATTTGCTTTTGCTTTTCTTCTATTATTCATTATTCATTTGGGTATAGGGTATGCCGGCTATAATGTACCCATTAATCTATTTTCTGTGTTAACAATTGCTATATTAGGTATTCCGGGTGTATTAGGAATAACTGCTTTAATATTATTTTTATAAAACACTTGCAATACAAAAATATTGTGGTATAGTAATAAGAGTCGCTAAGATAACTAGTGAAAAACAAATGAATTAAAGAAATAATTTAGTTGTTGACATCTAGTTGAAGGCGTGATATTATATAAGAGTTGCTGTTGCGAAACGGTAACGAGATGAACCTTGAAAACTGAACAAGCAAAACGTAATCAATAAAGTTTTTAGTAGCTAACCTTGAGTTGGTGAACGAAACAAAATTTTGGACATCAAACATGATGCCAGCAAAACAATTTGAGCTAATCAAATTTCTTTTTATGGAGAGTTTGATCCTGGCTCAGGACGAACGCTGGCGGCGTGCCTAATACATGCAAGTCGAGCGAACAGAGAAGGAGCTTGCTCCTTTGACGTTAGCGGCGGACGGGTGAGTAACACGTGGGCAACCTACCTTATAGTTTGGGATAACTCCGGGAAACCGGGGCTAATACCGAATAATCTATTTTACCTCATGGTGAAATACTGAAAGACGGTTTCGGCTGTCGCTATAAGATGGGCCCGCGGCGCATTAGCTAGTTGGTGAGGTAACGGCTCACCAAGGCGACGATGCGTAGCCGACCTGAGAGGGTGATCGGCCACACTGGGACTGAGACACGGCCCAGACTCCTACGGGAGGCAGCAGTAGGGAATCTTCCACAATGGGCGAAAGCCTGATGGAGCAACGCCGCGTGAGTGAAGAAGGTTTTCGGATCGTAAAACTCTGTTGTAAGGGAAGAACAAGTACAGTAGTAACTGGCTGTACCTTGACGGTACCTTATTAGAAAGCCACGGCTAACTACGTGCCAGCAGCCGCGGTAATACGTAGGTGGCAAGCGTTGTCCGGAATTATTGGGCGTAAAGCGCGCGCAGGCGGTCCTTTAAGTCTGATGTGAAAGCCCACGGCTCAACCGTGGAGGGTCATTGGAAACTGGGGGACTTGAGTGCAGAAGAGGAAAGTGGAATTCCAAGTGTAGCGGTGAAATGCGTAGAGATTTGGAGGAACACCAGTGGCGAAGGCGACTTTCTGGTCTGTAACTGACGCTGAGGCGCGAAAGCGTGGGGAGCAAACAGGATTAGATACCCTGGTAGTCCACGCCGTAAACGATGAGTGCTAAGTGTTAGGGGGTTTCCGCCCCTTAGTGCTGCAGCTAACGCATTAAGCACTCCGCCTGGGGAGTACGGTCGCAAGACTGAAACTCAAAGGAATTGACGGGGGCCCGCACAAGCGGTGGAGCATGTGGTTTAATTCGAAGCAACGCGAAGAACCTTACCAGGTCTTGACATCCCGTTGACCACTGTAGAGATATGGTTTTCCCTTCGGGGACAACGGTGACAGGTGGTGCATGGTTGTCGTCAGCTCGTGTCGTGAGATGTTGGGTTAAGTCCCGCAACGAGCGCAACCCTTGATCTTAGTTGCCATCATTTAGTTGGGCACTCTAAGGTGACTGCCGGTGACAAACCGGAGGAAGGTGGGGATGACGTCAAATCATCATGCCCCTTATGACCTGGGCTACACACGTGCTACAATGGACGATACAAACGGTTGCCAACTCGCGAGAGGGAGCTAATCCGATAAAGTCGTTCTCAGTTCGGATTGTAGGCTGCAACTCGCCTACATGAAGCCGGAATCGCTAGTAATCGCGGATCAGCATGCCGCGGTGAATACGTTCCCGGGCCTTGTACACACCGCCCGTCACACCACGAGAGTTTGTAACACCCGAAGTCGGTGGGGTAACCTTTTGGAGCCAGCCGCCGAAGGTGGGATAGATGATTGGGGTGAAGTCGTAACAAGGTAGCCGTATCGGAAGGTGCGGCTGGATCACCTCCTTTCTAAGGATATTTTCGGAATACAAACCTAGGGTTTGTAAGATTACGTTTTGCGTTCAGTTTTGAAGGTTCATTCTTACGAATGAAACACTTCAAAACTTGTTCTTTGAAAACTGGATAAAACGACATTGAAATTGTAACAAACACATTAATTTTTTAAGTTTTTTTATAGGCTTAATAACTTGGTTAAGTTATTAAGGGCGCACGGCGAATGCCTTGGCACTAGGAGCCGAAGAAGGACGGCACTAACACCGATATGCTTCGGGGAGCTGTAAGTGAGCTTTGATCCGGAGATTTCCGAATGGGGGAACCCACTACGTTTAATCGCGTAGTATCTTGACGTGAATTCATAGCGTCTTGAAGGCAGACCCAGGGAACTGAAACATCTAAGTACCTGGAGGAAGAGAAAGAAAAATCGATTCCCTGAGTAGCGGCGAGCGAAACGGGAAGAGCCCAAACCAAGAGGCTTGCCTCTTGGGGTTGTAGGACACTCTATACGGAGTTACAAAAGAGCGAGTTAGATGAAGCGACTTGGAAAGGTCCGCCAGAGCAGGTAAAAGCCCTGTAGTCGAAAGTTCGTTCTCTCCTGAGTGGATCCTGAGTACGGCGGAACACGTGAAATTCCGTCGGAATCCGGGAGGACCATCTCCCAAGGCTAAATACTACCTAGTGACCGATAGTGAACCAGTACCGTGAGGGAAAGGTGAAAAGCACCCCGGAAGGGGAGTGAAAGAGATCCTGAAACCGTGTGCCTACAAGTAGTTAGAGCCCGTTAATGGGTGATAGCGTGCCTTTTGTAGAATGAACCGGCGAGTTACGATTACGTGCGAGGTTAAGCTTTAGAAGGCGGAGCCGCAGCGAAAGCGAGTCTGAATAGGGCGAATTAGTACGTGGTCGTAGACCCGAAACCAGGTGATCTACCCATGTCCAGGGTGAAGGTGAGGTAACACTTACTGGAGGCCCGAACCCACGCACGTTGAAAAGTGCGGGGATGAGGTGTGGGTAGCGGAGAAATTCCAATCGAACTTGGAGATAGCTGGTTCTCTCCGAAATAGCTTTAGGGCTAGCCTCGTGATGAGAATACTGGAGGTAGAGCACTGTTTGGACTAGGGGGCCATCCCGGTTTACCGAATTCAGACAAACTCCGAATGCCAGATATTTATACACGGGAGTCAGACTGCGAGTGATAAGATCCGTAGTCAAAAGGGAAACAGCCCAGACCACCAGCTAAGGTCCCAAAGTAATCGTTAAGTGGAAAAGGATGTGGCGTTGCACAGACAACCAGGATGTTGGCTTAGAAGCAGCCATCATTTAAAGAGTGCGTAATAGCTCACTGGTCGAGTGACGCTGCGCCGAAAATGTATCGGGGCTAAACGATTCACCGAAGCTGTGGATTGACATCTATGATGTCAGTGGTAGGAGAGCGTTCTAAGTGCGTTGAAGTCAGATCGGAAGGACTGGTGGAGCGCTTAGAAGTGAGAATGCCGGTATGAGTAGCGAAAGACGGGTGAGAATCCCGTCCACCGTATGACTAAGGTTTCCTGAGGAAGGCTCGTCCGCTCAGGGTTAGTCGGGACCTAAGCCGAGGCCGATAGGCGTAGGCGATGGACAACAGGTTGATATTCCTGTACCACCTCCTCACCGTTTGAGAAATGGGGGGACGCAGTAGGATAGGGTAAGCGCGCCGTTGGTTGTGCGCGTCCAAGCAGTAAGGCGTGTGTGTAGGCAAATCCGCACACTGTAACGTTGAGCTGTGATGGCGAGTCCGTATGGACGAAGTTCCTGATTTCACACTGCCAAGAAAAGCCTCTATCGAGGTGAGAGGTGCCCGTACCGCAAACCGACACAGGTAGTCGAGGAGAGAATCCTAAGGTGTGCGAGAGAACTCTCGTTAAGGAACTCGGCAAAATGACCCCGTAACTTCGGGAGAAGGGGTGCTCTTGAGCGTGCAAGCGCATGAGAGCCGCAGTGAATAGGCCCAGGCGACTGTTTAGCAAAAACACAGGTCTCTGCAAAACCGTAAGGTGACGTATAGGGGCTGACGCCTGCCCGGTGCTGGAAGGTTAAGAGGAGTGGTTAGCGCAAGCGAAGCTGCGAATTGAAGCCCCAGTAAACGGCGGCCGTAACTATAACGGTCCTAAGGTAGCGAAATTCCTTGTCGGGTAAGTTCCGACCCGCACGAAAGGCGTAACGATCTGGGCACTGTCTCAACGAGAGACTCGGTGAAATTATAGTACCTGTGAAGATGCAGGTTACCCGCGACAGGACGGAAAGACCCCGTGGAGCTTTACTGTAGCCTGATATTGAATTTTGGTACAACTTGTACAGGATAGGTAGGAGCCAGAGATCTCGGAGCGCCAGCTTCGAAGGAGGCGTCGGTGGGATACTACCCTGGTTGTATTGAAATTCTAACCCATGCCCCTTAGCGGGGTAGGAGACAGTGTCAGGCGGACAGTTTGACTGGGGCGGTCGCCTCCTAAAAGGTAACGGAGGCGCCCAAAGGTTCCCTCAGAATGGTTGGAAATCATTCGTAGAGTGTAAAGGCACAAGGGAGCTTGACTGCGAGACCTACAAGTCGAGCAGGGTCGAAAGACGGGCTTAGTGATCCGGTGGTTCCGCATGGAAGGGCCATCGCTCAACGGATAAAAGCTACCCCGGGGATAACAGGCTTATCTCCCCCAAGAGTCCACATCGACGGGGAGGTTTGGCACCTCGATGTCGGCTCATCGCATCCTGGGGCTGTAGTCGGTCCCAAGGGTTGGGCTGTTCGCCCATTAAAGCGGTACGCGAGCTGGGTTCAGAACGTCGTGAGACAGTTCGGTCCCTATCCGTCGTGGGCGTAGGAAATTTGAGAGGAGCTGTCCTTAGTACGAGAGGACCGGGATGGACACACCGCTGGTGTACCAGTTGTCTTGCCAAAGGCATCGCTGGGTAGCTATGTGTGGACGGGATAAGTGCTGAAAGCATCTAAGCATGAAGCCCCCCTCAAGATGAGATTTCCCATTACGCAAGTAAGTAAGATCCCTCAAAGACGATGAGGTAGATAGGTTCGAGGTGGAAGTGTGGTGACACATGGAGCTGACGAATACTAATCGATCGAGGACTTAACCACAATGTTTGAAACATTCAATGCACCGTTTATCCAGTTTTGAAAGAACAATTATTCTTTCATCAAGGGTTTCAAGATACGAGTAGTTCGAGGAAGAGATGGAGAGAGGAAAGGAGCGTACTCAAGTACGTGACTGACTGAACGACAGAAGCTGACGAAGAAATGCGACGTATATTGAAAGCCGAAAATAGTCTAGTGATGATGGCAAAGAGGTCACACCCGTTCCCATACCGAACACGGAAGTTAAGCTCTTTAGCGCCGATGGTAGTTGGGGGCTTCCCCCTGTGAGAGTAGGACGTCGCTAGGCACACAGCAGCCACTGAGAAATCAGTGGTTTTTTTGTATTCTTTCAAGGCTAAACAATTATGTATATTTAAACTTAGGTCCACTACTAAACCCTAAAAATGTTAGAATTTAATTGATTTGGCTCATCACCAAAAGTTGTGGATGACATTTTTAAAAATAAATGCGCTGTATATTAGTTGACATTCGTTCCGGCTGAGAGACTCCTTGGAGATTAGCGCCACAGATGAGACTCTGGAGCGAGCAAAGCGGCTCATCGGACGCCACCAGGAAGCTCTGCTCTGCGCGAAAGCGTAGCGTCAGCAACAAAGCGCCCAGTCGGAACGGGAATCAACCACACGCTATGGTGAAGAGCCATTGATTTAACTTCTTTCAGCGGATGAACAAATAAAGGGGTGTATTGAAATGGCTACGGGGTTATATTGCGAAGATATTCAAATTGAGAAAGTAAGGTTGCAGGAGTTTATTCAAAATAAAGAAGAATGGGCTGCACTTATACCAGGTTATTTACATCATGAATTTCCTAATGAACAAAATATGATTTGGGTATTTCAAGGGGATTTTGGAATTATCCAAAAAGCTGTAAAGGTTGAATTAAAGTGTAAAGAGTCCAATCCTAATCAAGTTATGTTTGATTTAATAGGTTTATCAGATCCGATAAATGGTGATGGTTTTTTTGAAATAAAACAGAATCAGGACGGATCATGTCAGCTCATTGGTAATTTAACGATGAAAGCAAGCGGTTTTTTAGCTGGGATGATGAATCCAGTATTAGAAAAATTCGTGCCACAATTAGTGGAACAACTAGTACAAGAAATGGCGGTCAAGGCTAGTAAATAATATAACTTTAAGGAGACAAGAATAATTTCTCTTGTGAATAAGATATAAATATTATTGATCAGGTGCAAAAGCTATCCTATTTGGTAGGATAGCTTTTTTATCATGCTATAATTTCGTATAATTAAATAAGAATATAACGGAAATGGGTGTTTTGTTTTGCAAAAGAAAAAGCCGATTGTAGAAGGATTAGAGCGCTTTAGACTACAACAAAATATTTCCTTTCATGTACCAGGGCATAAGCATGGAGAACTGTCCCATCTTCCACGAGCCTTTAAAGATGTAATGCGCTATGATGTGACTGAATTATCGGGTCTTGATGACTTACATCATCCAGAGGAAATGATATTAGAAGCAGAAAATTTGTTGGCAGATACATATGGGGCAATGAAAAGCTTCTTTTTAGTAGGTGGATCTACAGTTGGCAATTTAGCAATGATTTATGCCACATGTAAAAGAGGGGATACGATTATTGTCCAACGTAATGCACATAAGTCTATTTTTCACGCAATTGAGCTTGTTGGAGCAAAGCCTGTATTTGTTTCGCCCCTATGGGATGAACGAACATTAACTGCAACGCATGTTTCTTATAGAGATTTAAAAGAAGCTGTTGATTATTTCCCAGAGGCTCGCGCAGTAGTTTTAACATATCCTACTTACTACGGTATGACATCTAAAGAAATAGAGCAGCAGATTACGTATTGTCATGAAAAAGGTATTCCTGTTTTGGTGGATGAAGCACATGGAGCTCATTTTAGTGCATGTACCTTATTTCAACCATCAGCATTAACATTTGGTGCAGATATAGTCGTACAATCTGCACATAAAACGTTACCTGCTATGACAATGGCATCCTTTATGCATGTTAATTCAGACTTGATTGATGTAGACAAAATAAATCATTATTTACGTATGCTACAATCTAGTAGCCCATCCTATCTTTTATTAGCTTCTTTAGATGATGCACGTTATTATGTACAGACATATATGGAGAGTGACGGTGCATATATAATAGAAAAAAGGAATCAATGGGTAGAGGCATTACGGGCTATTGGCTCTTTGGAAGTTATTGAAGTAGATGATCCAATAAAATTATTGCTCCGCGTTGATGGCTATAGCGGCTTTCAATTACAGGAGGCATTAGAAGCAAAGCAAGTCTATGCAGAACTAGCAGATGCAAATCAAGTATTGCTTGTGTTACCTTTGTTGAAACAGGGACATAGCTATCCATTTGCAGAAATGCGTGTCCATATTAAGGATGCTATAACATTGTTATTAAGTACACCAAAGGCAGAAAAAATAACTGCTTCTCAAACAGCCTATAATTTTGTGGCAATTACGGAACTAGCATATACTTTTGATGAAATTGAAAAGTCGGAAAAAGAATGGTTGCCGTATATGCGTACAATGGGACGTATTTCTGCAAGTATGATTATTCCGTATCCACCAGGCATTCCATTGCTTGTTCCGGGTGAAAAAATAACAGTAGCAAAGCTGAGTCAGCTTGAGGAATTACTAGCTACTGGTGCGACGTTCCAAGGAAATCACCGTTTAGAAGAAAAATTGATTGAGGTCATTAAATAGTTGGAGGCAATAACAGCATGAATTGCAATTTATTTATTACATTTGAAGGTCCAGAGGGTGCTGGAAAAACAACGGTTATTCAAAAAATAGCTGAGCGATTTGCACAAGAAAATATTGATGTATTAGCAACAAGAGAACCTGGTGGTATTGAGATTGCTGAAAAAATTAGGACGATTATTTTAGACCCTGCTCATACAGCTATGGATGAGCGTACAGAGGCATTACTTTATGCAGCGGCGAGAAGTCAGCATTATTTTGAGAAAGTACGACCTGCTTTGGATGCGGGTAAAATGGTTATTTGCGATCGCTTTATTGATTCATCTTTAGCATACCAAGGATATGCACGAGGTATCGGCGTCGATGAAGTATTGTCTATTAATGAGTTTGCAATCGGTAAGAAGTTACCGGATGTGACAATATTATTTGATCTTGCACCAGAGGTTGGCTTAGCACGTATTCATGCTCACGGAGAGCGAGAAGTAAATCGTTTAGATGTTGAAAGTTTAGCTTTTCATAAGAAGGTTCGGGAAGGCTATTTACAGCTAGTGGAGCGTTATCCTGAGCGTATACATGTCGTCAATGCAGACCAAAATATTGAGCGTGTTGTTGAAGATGTATGGTCATTATTATATGAGGTAATGCAGTAAAAGAATGAAGTTGTCTACCACATTGTGATATAATGGTAACATCTATTATTTTAACTTCATTCAGTAGGTGTCACGAATTTCGAAAGGATGTTAGCCTGAAACACCTTCGCATCCTGCGAAAACGGCTAACTGACCTGCATCGTGCAGGCTACGGTACCATTCAAAATCTGGACGCATTGTTTATCTGCGACAGCGGCACATGTTTTCTGCAGCGAAAGCGAAGCGACAATTAACCAAGGTGAAATTTATTTAATGAGCACTATAACGCTTATTAAATAAAATTAAAATTTTCTTTAGACGTTACTGTTTAGGTAATTAAAATCTATTTAAGTGAATTTTATAAAAGGGGTGAGTGCGAATGAAGTTAGTCGTAGCTGTAGTTCAAGATCAGGATAGCAGCCGTTTATCGAATGCTTTAACGAAAAATCAGTTTCGCGCAACTAAGTTAGCGAGCACAGGAGGATTTTTACGCTCTGGAAATACGACGTTTCTTATTGGGACGGAAGACTCTCTCATACCCAAAGTTTTAGATATTATTCGTGATAATTGTCGAGCACGAGAACAAATGGTTGCACCTGTTTCACCATTAGGTGGAAATGCAGATTCCTATATACCTTATCCTGTGGAGGTAGAGGTAGGAGGAGCGACTGTTTTTGTATTACCAATTGAACAGTTTCACCATTTTTAAATCATTGCCTTTTTAAATACGAAGTAAATACATGATAAACTAGCTTTTGTGTATTTGATAAAGAAGGCAAGTGGGGGCGGAAACAGCTTGAAGATCAATCAAGATATACGTGTCGGGTTAAATACTAATCGCAAAGAGCCACTACAAAATAATAATCAAAATAACCGATTTGGAGATATGGTCGTCAAGCAAGGAACCAAACTGCAAACTGAACAGCTTACACGATTGTTAGGTGATATTTCTACAGCAGGTGACCGTGTTGCAAGATCACGTAATTTACGAGAACTTGCTCGTTTTAAAATGCTTGTTAAACGATTTTTACAAGAAACTGTAGAACATGGTATGGAATTAAAGCAATCCCATACATGGAATCGTTTTGGTGAAGGAAGACGCTTGAAAATTATTGAAACTATTGATACGCGTCTTGTGGAGCTTGCGCAAGATATTTTAGATGAAGAAAAGGAAGCAATTGACCTTCTTGATAAAATCGGTGAGATTAAAGGCTTATTAATTAATTTATATATGTAAAACCCGTGTCTTGTTCTCTTGTAGGCGCGGGCTTTTTTCAAATCTATTCAGCAGTTAATTTTACAACACTAGGTTAAGGACCTACTTGCAACTAGTATGTAACTAATCTATCTGCTCTGAAACCGCAGATTTTCTGTACTAAAAGTGAGCAATGGGAAACAATTACGGCGTGTAATTGATATAGGAAGGAATTTATAGTATGGCCAAGAATGTTGAAGAGCTATTCACACTACAACCAGTCGTAATGAAGCAGCTTCAAACGATTTTTGACAAAAATAGATTAGCGCATGCATACATTTTTGATGGCGAAAAAGGGACAGGCAAAGTAGATATTATGAAGTTTTTTGTCAAATTAATGCTATGTGAGCAACCAAATCAAAATGTTCCATGTGAAACATGTCGAAATTGCAGACGTGTTGATTCAGGCAATCATCCGAATATTCATCAAATTCATCCAGAAGGTCAATTTATAAAAATTGATCAAATACGTGAATTAATTGGTGAGATGAAGATGATGGGTGTTGAAGAAGGACGTAAGATTTATGTACTTCATCATGCAGATCGTCTTAATATTGCATCTGCAAACATGATACTTAAATTTTTAGAGGAACCTGATGGTGAGGTCACTGCGATTTTGCTAACGGAACAAATGCAGTCAATATTACCAACGATTCGTTCTCGCTGCCAGCATATTAAATTTCAGAAAATGCCTCGACATATATTGTTAAAGCATTTGCAAGATCACAATATTTCTTACTCGATGGCTTCTACAGTGAGCATGATGACGAACGAGCTCGAAACAGCGATATTTTTAGCAAATGATGAGCAGTTTGCACATGCTCGAAAAACAGTGTTAAAATTAGTAGAGGCAATTCGTCAGAATGTACATGAAGCAATGCTTGTTGTGCATGAAGAATGGTTGCCACTGTTTAAAGAAAAAGGCGAGATGGAGCAGGCATTGGATTTACTACTATTTGCTTACCGTGATATAGTGTCAATAAAAGCTAATCCCGAAGCAGCTTGTACTTATCCAGACATGTTACAGACATTTAAAGAAGCTGCATTACATTCGACTTATGAACGTCTATCTAGTCAAATGGAGTCAATTTTACAGGCACGTGCATCTTTACAGCGTAACATGAATAGGACGTTAATGATGGAGCAGTTAATGCTAAATCTGCAGGAGGGATATACATTTGTATAATGTAGTGGGGATCCGCTTTAAAAGGGCGGGTAAAATATATTATTTTGATCCAGCATCATATCTACTAGAGGACAGTCAATATGTCATTGTAGAGACAGCTCGCGGTGTAGAATATGGTAAAGTAGTTGTCCCTCAAAAGGTTGTTGGGGATAATGATGTTGTATTACCACTGAAACAAGTTCTACGACCAGCGGATGAACGTGATCGTATTCAAGTAGAGGAAAATGCTGCCGAATCAAAGCGCGCATTTGAACTAGCAAGTACAAAAATCATAGAGCATAATTTAGAAATGAAGCTCGTTGATGTTGAATATACATTTGATCGTAATAAAATCATCTTTTATTTTACAGCTGAAGGACGTGTCGATTTCAGAGATTTAGTAAAAGATTTAGCTTCGGTTTTTAGAACACGTATCGAACTTCGTCAAATTGGTGTACGCGATGAGGCGAAGTTGTTAGGTGGCATTGGCCCATGTGGCCGGATGCTTTGCTGCTCAACTTTTTTAGGCGATTTTGAGCCGGTTTCTATTAAAATGGCTAAAGATCAAAACTTATCTTTAAATCCATCCAAAATTTCAGGTCTTTGCGGTCGTTTAATGTGCTGCTTGAAGTATGAAAATGATGAATATGAGGAAGCAAAAGAGGGAATGCCTGACATTGGTGAAATGACGATGACACCAGATGGCCGTGGTAAAGTTGTAGGTTTAAATGTACTGGAAAGACTCATTCAAGTATATTTACAAGAGCAGGAGCGCACAGTAGAGTATACACTAGAAGAACTGCTAGCATGCGAAAAAAATCTTATATAAGATAGAGAATTGAACGAGGTGGCTTGGGTGAAGGACCGTAATTTCTTAGATACCGTTATGGAGTTCGAACAACAGCTCGAAGCAATGCAGGACCAATTCGGTGCATTGAAACAATTTGTAGCGTTAATGATGGAAGAACATAAGGCACTTGAAACAGAAAATCATCACCTTCGTACACGTCTAGAAGAACTACTTTCTAATGAAAATTCTGTACAGGCTACTGATGAAAAGAAAGAGAATCCGTTAGATATTGGCGAGGGCTACGATAACCTAGCACGTCTATACCAAGAAGGCTTCCATGTTTGTCATGTTCATTTCGGAAGTTCACGTAAAGGTGAAGACTGTCTGTTTTGTCTATCATTTTTAAATAAACAAAATGTGTAATAGAAGGCTGATTCCCACTATGGTGGTGTCAGTCTTTTGTTTTGTATAGTAGGAGGAAGAAATATGGAAGATTGGTTAAAGGGTGATGAACGGTTAGACTATTTATTGGCTGAGAATTTACGTATTATTCAAAGTCCCTCTGTCTTTTCGTTTTCATTGGATGCAGTGCTACTCTCAAAATTTATCAATGTCCCATATCATAAAGGGGAAATTGTAGATTTATGCTCAGGTAATGGTGTAATCCCGCTTTTTCTAAGTGCCAGAACAAAAGGACATATTACCGGAGTAGAGATTCAACCACGTTTATTTGATATGGCTGAACGAAGTATCCGTTACAACAAGTTAGAAGAGCAAATTGATATGGTTCTTGGTGATGTGAAGGAAATTCCTAAGAAGCTAGGAATCGAAAAATATGATGCAGTAACCTGTAATCCACCATATTTTTTGGCACATGAAGCCAGTGATAAAAATCTAAGTGAGCATTACGCTATTGCACGTCATGAACTATATTTAACGTTAGAGGAAGCAGTACAATCAGCAAGCAAATTATTAAAGCAAGGTGGAAAGGCGGCCTTTGTTCATCGACCTGGTCGATTATTAGATATTGTTACAGCAATGCGGGCAAATCGTTTAGAGCCTAAACGTTTACAATTTATTTACCCGAAAGAAGGTAAGGAAGCCAATACACTATTAATAGAAGGAATTAAAGACGGTAAACCTGATTTGAAAATATTACCTCCTCTGTATGTCTATAATGCCAACAATGAATACACAGCAGAAGTGAGAGAAATCCTTTATGGAAAAGAACAATAGCCATTATTTTTATGTGCTAGAATGTGCCGATCAATCTTATTACGCAGGCTATACAAATAATGTAGACAGACGTGTTGCTGTACATAATGCTGGTAAGGGAGCAAAATATACAAGAGCACGAGGACCAGTGAAATGTATTTATGTAGAGGAATTCGATACAAAACCAGAGGCAATGCGTGCAGAATATGCTTTTAAACAGTTAACACGAACGCAAAAAATGAAATATATAGGGAGGGATAAGTCATGAAATCTCAAAAAAGTACAATGCACGATCATACAGGTTGTTTATATTTAGTTGCAACACCTATTGGTAACCTAGAGGATATGAGTGTACGTGCGCTACGTATTTTAAAGGAAGCAGATATTATTGCTGCTGAGGATACACGTAATACCAAAAAGCTATGCAACTACTTTGATATAGCAACACCACTGATAAGCTATCATGAACATAATTTAGAGGTGGGAGGAGAAAAGCTATTAGCTTTCTTACGTGAAGGAAAAACAGTTGCATTAGTTAGTGATGCTGGTCTACCTTGTATTTCCGATCCTGGTGCAGATATAGTCGAAAAAGCAATCGAGGAAGACTTTCCAGTTGTGCCGGTGCCAGGTCCTAATGCTGCAATATCAGCATTAATCGCTTCCGGATTAACACCGCAGCCATTTTTCTTTTATGGATTTTTAAATCGAGGAAAAAAGGAACGTCGACAGCAATTAGAGCAACTAAAAAAACGTCAGGAAACCATTTTGTTTTATGAGGCTCCTCACCGTTTAAAGGATACCTTGAAAGATATGGAATCTATTATTGGTAATCGTCGAATCGTATTAGCTCGCGAATTAACTAAAAAATTCGAAGAGTTTTTACGTGGTACGTTGGCCGAAGCAGTGGTATGGTCACAAACAGAGGAAATTCGAGGGGAATTTTGTATTGTCCTTGAAGGAAACGAGAATGCTGAGGAAGAGAATGATGAAGAAGCCTATTGGATGACAATGTCTATTGTTGAACATGTCGATTATATGATTAATCATACAGGTGTTACATCAAAAGAAGCTATAAAAGAAGTAGCAAAACTACGTCAAGTAGCCAAGCGGGAAATCTATAACGAATACCATAGTTAATGTAAAGAAAGAGGTAGCCTTAATAGAGGCACCTCTTTTTTGTTCTATCTATTTAAATAGGTACCCCGTTACCAACAGTTCATGATGACATTTGTTAAGACGCCTGTCATGTACATAAGTTGATCTCCATTCCGGCTGGGTGACTCCTGTTGGCCCAAGCGGTTCATCGAATGCCTCCAGGATCAATCTCACGGGATATAAACCATTTAAATTGATAATAATTGTAAAAAATAGTACTCTTAATTATAAAAGGTCTGACATGGACATTATAAGGGACTTAAGAATTGGTTATATTATATTTTATTCTGTATTATTAGAGTTTCTCTTTATAAAATCAAAACACCTAAATTGCTGTTCTCAATTTAGGTGTGTAACAAATTATTTTTTTAAGTTAGATTGAATTTCTTTCACTAACATTTCTGCGCCTTCAGGACTTAAAATTAATTTGCCTCCAACTAGACGGAAGTTATCATCAGAAACTTCACCAGTTACAGCACATGTCATGTTAGGCATATATTTTTTTAAGATGATTTTGTCATCATCCACATAGATTTCTAAAGCGTCTTTTTCTGCAATACCTAATGTACGGCGTAGTTCGATAGGAATTACTACACGACCTAATTCATCTACTTTACGAACGATTCCTGTTGATTTCATAATTATTTTCCTCCTAATGTTAAAAGTTATATTGGTATTTCGTCAAATTTCGACATAATTTCTTTGTCTGATAGTTATCATACCAAGTAATGCCATAAACGTCAATAAATTAATACACTAATATTATTGCTTTGATAAAAATTTTTGAGAAGAAACAAGATATTTTGGTTTTTTTAAAAGGTTTTTATTATATATTTTAATTTATAGTAAAAAAGCTTCTTATTTAATACATTAAATGGATTGATTATATCATTCGACATTTTTCGCGCTCGATAAACTTTCAAGCAATTATGCCTCGGCAAAATTGTGTCCGGAGGCTTTAATTTCTCTCACCGGTTGTTTGGACACCCGTGAAAGAAGTTGAAACGAATTTCGTACTTCGTTAGAATAGATAGTATACTGTGAAACAATGGAGGCAGTTCTTGTGAACGAAAAAAATAAAACATTCTATATAACAACCCCTATTTACTACCCAAGTGGGAAATTTCATATTGGTACGGCGTATACAACTGTAGCATCAGATACGATTGCTCGTTATAAGCGTTTACGTGGCTACGATGTACGTTTTTTAACTGGGATGGATGAGCATGGACAAAAAATTCAAGAAAAAGCTGCGGAAGCGGGCAAACATCCTCAGGATTACGTGAATGAAATTGCAGATGCTGCAAAAAAACTATGGGCATTAATGGATATTTCATACGATGATTTTATTCAAACGACGGAAGAGCGTCATACGAAAACTGTCGAAAAGATTTTCCAAAAGTTTTTAGACAATGGTGATATTTATAAAGGTGAGTATGAAGGTTGGTACTGTACGCCGTGTGAATCATTCTTTACTGAAACACAATTAGTAGATGGTAACTGTCCAGACTGTGGTCGTCCGGTACACAAAGTGAAAGAAGAATCTTACTTCTTTAATATGAAGAAATACGCAGATCGTCTATTAGCTTATTATGAAGAAAACCTGGAATTCATTGAGCCGGAATCTCGAAAAAATGAAATGATTAACAACTTTATTAAACCAGGTCTAGAAGATTTATCTGTTTCAAGAACATCATTTGATTGGGGAATTAAAGTTCCTGGGGATCCTAAACATGTGATTTATGTGTGGGTAGATGCCTTAACTAACTATATTACATCATTAGGTTATCTTTCAGAGGATGAAACATTATTCAATAAATATTGGCCGGCAGACGTACATGTGGTTGGAAAAGATATCGTTCGCTTCCATACTATTTATTGGCCAATTTTCTTAATGGCACTAGATTTACCACTTCCTAAAAAAGTGTTTGCACATGGTTTCATAATGATGAAGGACGGAAAGATGTCTAAATCAAAGGGCAATGTTATCTATCCTGAAATGTTAATAGAACGTTATGGCTTGGATGCGACACGATACTTCCTATTACGCGAGCTACCATTTGGCTCTGATGGTGTATTCTCACCAGAATCTTTTGTTGAACGTACAAACTTCGACTTAGCAAACGATTTAGGAAATTTATTGAATCGCACAATATCAATGATTAATAAATATTTCGACGGCATTATTCCAGCTGAAAATCTTCAGTCGACAGAGTTTGATGCAGCCTTAAAAGAGCAGGCTGAATCAGTACGTATTAAATATGAAGAAAGTATGGAAAAAATGCAATTTAGTGTCGTATTAGCCGACATATGGACGCTTGTGTCGAGAACAAATAAATATATAGATGAAACTCAACCGTGGGTTCTAGCAAAAGAGGAATCAGATAAGCCAAAATTAGGCGCTGTTATGCGAAATTTGGCGGAAAGTTTACACCAAATTGCTGTCATGTTACAACCATTTATGACATCTACTCCTAAACGAATTATTGAGCAATTAGGCTTGGATGACAAATTCTTGGTATGGGAAACAATTGAAACATTCGGCAATACTATTCCAGCAAACATTAAAGTGGTAGAAAAAGGAATTCCTATTTTCCCTCGTTTAGAGAGTGAAGTTGAAATTACGTATATTCGTGAGGAAATGCGTGGTTCTGTGAAAACTCCACAAGAAGAAGAACCGAAAGACGTGCAAAAAGCTGTTGAGGTTCCAGAAATCCCAGAAATTACTATCGATGATTTTATGAAAGTTGATTTACGTGTAGCTACTGTAACAGCGTGCGAAACTATTCCGAAAGCAGACAAATTATTAAAGCTTCAAGTGGATCTTGGATATGAGCAACGGCAAGTAGTTTCAGGCATTGCAAAGTTCTATTCTCCAGATGAATTAATTGGTCAAAAAGTGATTGTAGTTACTAACTTAAAGCCAGTTAAATTACGTGGAGAATTATCACAAGGAATGATTCTAGCTGGTGAAAAAGATGGGATTTTAAAATTAGCATCAGTTGATCCAAAGCTAGAAAATGGTGCAAAAGTAAAGTAAAAAATTTTAGGAAGGCCTGCTGAATGAAAAATATTCAGCAGGCTTTTAAAATCCAAGTGAAAAATGAGTATTTTATTATCTTGAAATAATTTATGCGCTGTAAATATTATGATTTTCTGGGTAAATAGTAATGAGCGTAGTTCCTGAGGTTATGGGAAATGTCATATTACAAAATTGTTTGTAACAAATTTGTAATACTTACGAAAAATATGAAATAATAATTTTTAATAAAATCTATGTTAGGAGAATGACGATGTTTATCGATACACATGTACACTTAAATGCAGATCAGTATGAAGAAGACTTACAAGAGGTTATTGATAGAGCTCTGAAAGCGAAAGTAGAAACGATGGTTGTTGTTGGCTTTGACCGTAAAACCATTGAAAAAACAATGCAATTGATTGACCAATATGATTTTGTTTATGGTGTGATAGGGTGGCACCCAGTTGATGCGATTGATTGTACACAAGAGGATTTAAACTGGATTGAGGAATTAGCAGCACATCCCAAAATAGTCGGTATTGGTGAAACGGGATTAGACTACTATTGGGATAAATCACCGAAAGATGTTCAACAAGCACTTTTCCGCAAGCAAATTCATTTAGCGCAAAAGCTGAATTTACCAATCATTATTCATAACAGGGATGCAACTGGAGATGTTGTACAAATTTTACGTGAAGAAAATGCAGCTTCCGTGGGAGGCGTTATGCATTGCTTTGGTGGCAGTGTGGAAACCGCACATGAATGCATTGCTATGAATTTTATGATTAGTCTTGGTGGACCCGTGACATTTAAAAATGCACGTATGCCGAAGGAAGTGGCAACAGAAATACCTTTAGAGCATTTGATGATTGAAACAGATGCTCCGTATTTAGCGCCTCATCCATATCGAGGAAAGCGTAATGAGCCAGCATTAGTGCCGTTAGTTGCAGAAGAAATTGCACGTTTAAAAGGATTAACGATTGAAGAAATTGCACAGGCCACAACAGCAAATGCGAAAAAATTTTTTGGGATTGACATTTAGTAGCTGAGATGCCTCCAATGCTGGGTTTGTGGTTGGGTGACAAGGCAAGGTCAAATTTCTTTTCCAAAACATTCGGGTTGACAGTGCCAAATCTAGTCCGTATAATCCAACCTTGTATTAAGGAGGCGTTTTTTCATGTCAAATAATTCCATGAAAAACTTGTTCTTAGGATCATTGAGGAGTAAGCAAACAGTGATAGGAATTATTTCACTTATCCTGTTTGTATCTGTAATTTCATTCGTACTTTATCAAGGTACTAAAAAAACCGTAACGCTTGAAGCAGACGGAAAAACAACCGAAATATCAACACATGCAAAAACTGTAGAACAATTATTACAAGATCAAAATATAGACATAGCAGAGCATGACAAAATATCACCCTCTCTGAATACCAAAATTGCTAATGGAATAGCAATTACATGGGAACAGGCAAAAGAAGTAACTATTTCAGTTGACGGAAATCAGTCAAAAGTTTGGACAACTGAAACACAAGTGAAAGACATTTTGAAAGAAGCGAGTATCAACGTATCAGAGCATGACTCTTTAAAACAAGGTCTTGATACAGAGGTAGGAGCAGACAACAAAATCGATATCCAAAAAGCGTTTCAAGTATCGCTTGTAGATGGCGTAAACGAAAGACAAGTATGGTCCACTTCGACTACGGTCGCTAACTTTTTAAAACAACAAGGAATTCAACTTAATGAATTCGATCGTGTCGAGAATAACCTGAAGGACGTAATCACCCCGGGAAGTAAAATCACAGTAGTTCGCGTAGAAAAGGTTATCGATGTAGTGGAAGACTCTTTAGATTTCGCAGTTGAAAAGAAGAAGGATGCTTCATTGCAAAAGGGAAAACAAAAAGTTGTAACAGCTGGCCAGGAAGGTTTAGTGACTAAAACGTATGAAGTCGTGAAGGAAAATGGCAAAGTTGTAGCAAAAAATTTACAATCTGAAAAGGTTGTGAAAGAACCGAAGAAGCAAGTAGTTGCGGTAGGTACTAAAAATTTAGTAGCAAGTACAACTACTGTATCACGTGGTTCAGCAGAGCCAGCTAGCGGTAAAGAATTTTATGTAACGGCAACAGCCTATACACCATATTGTGATGGCTGCTCGGGTACATCTGCCACTGGCATCAATTTGCGTGCAGGCTCTGGATTGAAAGTAATCGCAGTAGACCCATCTGTTATTAAGCTAGGCTCAAAAGTTTGGGTTGAAGGCTATGGAACAGCTATAGCAGGGGATACTGGTGGTGCAATTAAGGGTAATAAGATCGACATACTTGTACAAACTGAAGCCCAAGCTAGTAATTGGGGAGTTAGGAAAGTGCGTATAAAAGTATTAAATTAAAAAAATTGTAAAATTAATCAATATGTTTTTTCGCTAATTTTAGCTTTCCTGTTTTGACTGGCAGGAAAGCTTTTTATTTTTCTTCAGTAATTTTTTGTTCTGGAGGATGAAGCGTAACTAAAAGCTATAGCGAAAGTGAAGCAGAAACAACATTCAACTCGAGAAAGAGTATTATAGAAGAAGATGAATAGCCGTGTATTTCTGTACAATCGTACAGTGCAGTTGTAAAATGGTCTGAAGATAAGGTAGAAAAGAGGAGCCTTTTTGCGAATAAAAGAAATCATTGTTGTTGAAGGGAAAGATGATACAACAGCTATTAAGCGAGCTACACAAGCAGATACAATAGAAACAAATGGATCGGCTATCTCAGAGGAGACATTGAAGCGAATTCAACATGCTCAGGATAAAAGAGGTGTTATTGTTTTTACTGATCCAGATTATCCAGGACGTCGGATTCGTGCCATTATCGAGGAGCATGTAAAAGGTGTAAAACACGCTTTTTTACCAAAAGCTAAAACAATTGCAAGAAACGGTAAAGGACTAGGCATTGAGCATGCAGCAGATGAGGATATACGAGAAGCACTACGACATGTCTATACCCCAAATGCTGATGAGCTAAACACTGATGATATTACTCTTGAGGATTTAATGACGGCACGTTTAATTGGCCATCCACAGGCGAAAATTCGACGTGATCGCCTTGGAGAAATATTGAATATTGGTGCAACAAACGGTAAACAACTTCATAAAAGATTGAAAATGTTTCAAATCACAGAAAAGCAATTTGGTGCGGCAGTCGCACAGTTAGATCAGGAGGAAAACGATGCATAAGGATATTGCAACACCAATTAGAACACAAGAAATTTTAAAGAAATATGGATTTTCATTTAAAAAAAGTTTAGGTCAAAATTTTTTAATAGATCCGAACATTTTACGAAATATTGTTAGTCATGCAAATTTAACTGAGAATAGCGGTGCAATCGAAGTTGGTCCTGGTATTGGAGCATTAACAGAGCATTTAGCGAGAAATGCAAAAAAGGTTGTATCTTTTGAAATTGATCAACGCTTATTACCTGTATTAGAAGATACACTTAGTCCATATAATAATGTTACTATTGTACATTCAGACATTTTAAAGGCGGATGTTGCTAAGGTAATTAATGAAGAGATGCCGGGTATTGAGGATATTATGGTTGTAGCAAATTTACCTTATTATGTGACGACACCGATTTTATTGAAATTACTCAATGATCGTTTGTCAATTCGTGGCTTTGTTGTCATGATGCAAAAGGAGGTAGCGGATCGTATTACGGCTAAACCTGGAACGAAGGAGTACGGTTCTTTATCAATTGCGATCCAATATTATGTAAAGGCTGAGATTGCTATGACAGTACCGAAGACTGTTTTCATGCCACAGCCAAATGTAGATTCTGCGGTAATCCGTCTTATTAAACATGATGAGCCTCCAGTAAAGGTAATTGATGAGGATTTCTTATTTGTTGTAACTCGAGCGTCGTTTGTACAGCGTCGAAAAACAATTTTTAATAATTTGCAATCAGGTTTACCAAATGGAAAGGAACATAAGGAAAAAATTTTGGAAGCCTTAACAGCGGTAAATATTGAACCAACACGTCGAGGAGAAACGCTTACTATACAAGAGTTTGGAAAATTGGCAGATGCACTATATCCAACGTTTGCAAAGTAAAACTTTTTTGTTAACATTTTTGATTTTACGTAAAAAAATTTGTTTTTTCATAAAAAATAAGTTGACAACATTTATTCCAGGCTGATAAAATATTATATTTTGTTGACATTTTTGGGCGAATCGCTTATACTAAGAAGTAGTGAGGTGTAAGCGAAAATGCCAAAAACTTTAGCGGACATTAAAAAGTCGTTGGATTGTCATTTGGGTAAACGTTTGCAGTTAAGAGCAAACGGAGGTCGCAAGAAAACGGTCGAGTGTGCAGGGGTATTGCGTGAGACATATCGCGCTATTTTTGTAGTTGAGCTTGATCAAGAAGACAATACGTGCAAGCGCGTATCGTATAGCTACACAGATATTTTAACTGAAGCAGTAGAGATTACATTTTTAGACGAAGCAAAGGCTGCTGTCGCAAAATAGTTTCTAGTACTTATTTCTATATTTTGAAACACTCATGTATGTTAAAAACTACATGAGTGTTTTGCGTTTTCTGGGACATACTAAATTCGTCAGTTGTTAAAGGAGGAGTTTATATGCCTAGAAAAGGTATCATGTCACCTCGTTTAAAAGAAGAGATCGCTAAAGAACTTGGATTTTATGATGTTGTGCAACGAGAAGGCTGGGGCGGCATTAAAGCTCGAGACGCTGGTAATATGGTGAAACGTGCCATTGAAATGGCTGAAAGAGCAAATAGTGAGCAAGAGCATAATAAGTAGACTATTTTTGTTAAAATAGACCACTTATAAAAGATAACTTCATTTCGAACAGGGATGAAAACTTCCTGTCGACACAACAACACAACTGACGAGAGAGAACCGTTACACCAAACAGGGGTATACGGTTCTTTTTTTCCGTTTTCGCTTTCCCATTATGGTAAAATAAAATGAATAATCTTTGTGAAAGATGAACGGCTGTTTATACTAAGGAGGAAGAAAGATGCTTTATGTAAAGGCGCCTGCAAAAATAAATTTAACATTAGATGTACTTTATAAAAGACCAGATAATTATCACGAAGTAGAGATGGTCATGACGACTGTCGATTTGGCTGATCGTATTAGTCTGGAATCTCGAGAAGATGGCGTAATTGAAATAATTTCGACTGATAATTTTGTGCCAAATGATCACCGTAATTTTGCTTATCAGGCAGCGCGTCTAGTTAAAGATACATACGGCATTGGACAAGGTGTATCCATTACTATAGAAAAAGAAATACCAATTGCAGCAGGGCTAGCAGGCGGAAGTAGCGATGCGGCTGCTACACTGAAAGGTTTAAATGAGCTGTGGGATTTAGGGTTATCTATAGATGAATTAGCCGAACTAGGTGCTAAAATTGGTTCAGATGTTTCGTTTTGTGTCTATGGAGGCACAGCATTAGCAACAGGGCGTGGAGAAAAAATTCAGGAATTACCTGCACCGCCAAACTGTTGGGTAGTCTTAGCTAAGCCGAAAATAGGTGTCTCTACAGCTGAAGTGTATGGAGGGCTAAAGGTTGAAGGATTAGAACATCCAAATACGAAGCAAATGATTCAAGCTATTGAAACGGAAAGTTATGAGTTACTATGTGCATCGTTAGGGAATGTTTTGGAAACTGTAACATTTAAGCTACATCCAGAAGTAGTAATGTTAAAGGAACAGATGAAGCGCTTTGGAGCAGATGCAACATTAATGAGTGGGAGCGGTCCGACGGTGTTTGGTTTAGTAGATAGTGAAGCTCGTGTAAGCCGTATTTATAATGGCTTACGTGGTTTTTGTGAAGAAGTTTATGCTGTCCGGATTTTAGGTGAACGAAATACGCTTGCTTAAAACCGCAAATTTATGTTAATTTTACCTATAAATATTCGTGTTTAGGAGAGGGTCGCATGAAATGGAAACGTAGTGAACGACTAGTTGATATGACGTACTATTTACTAGAACATCCACATCAGTTGATCCCGCTAACTTATTTTTCAGAACTATATCAATCTGCAAAGTCTTCTATTAGTGAAGATTTGACGATTGTAAAAGAAACTTTCGAAGAAAAAGGAATCGGGTTATTGATAACAGTACCGGGCGCTGCTGGAGGAGTTAAGTATATTCCTAAAATGTCCGAGGCTGAGGTCCGTTTAGTTATTCAGGATTTAAAGGCGGAGCTTGAGCATTCAGATCGTTTATTACCAGGCGGTTATTTATTTATGACCGACTTACTCGGCAATCCAGATTTAATTAATCGAGTTGGAAAGGTGTTTGCATCCGCATTTGCTGACCAAAAAATTGACGTCATAATGACTGTCGCGACAAAAGGGATTTCTATTGCCCATGCCATTGCAAGACATTTAAATGTACCAGTTGTTGTTGTTAGAAGAGATAGTAAGGTAACTGAAGGCTCTACAGTCAGCATCAACTATGTATCGGGTTCTTCCAGAAGAATTCAGACAATGGTATTATCGAAAAGAAGCATGAAGAGTGGACAACGAGTGCTTATAACTGACGACTTTATGAAGGTCGGTGGTACAATGAACGGCATGAAAAATCTATTAGAGGAGTTTGACTGCCAGCTGGCGGGTATTGCAGTACTTGTAGAGGCTGAGCATGCAGATGAAACGTTAGTAGATGATTATTATTCACTGGTGAAGCTTCATGAGGTCAATGAAAAAGACCGTACAATTGCATTAAGCGAAGGTAACTATTTTTCTAAAAAGGGGAAATGACAAATGAAAGTAGTAGCAACAACAAATGCACCAGCAGCAATCGGACCGTATTCACAAGGGATTATCGTAAACGGCATGTTTTATAGCTCAGGTCAAATTCCACTAACGGCAGCCGGCGAATTAGTAGAAGGCGATATCACAGTTCAAACAAATCAAGTATTTGCGAATTTAAAAGCAGTTTTAGAAGCTGCTGGAACATCTTTAGACAATGTTGTTAAAACAACTGTTTTTATGAAGGACATGAACGACTTTGTGGCAATGAATGAAGTATATGCTAGCCACTTTGGCGATCATAAACCAGCTCGTTCAGCAGTAGAGGTTGCACGTCTACCAAAGGATGTTAAAGTAGAAATTGAAGTTATTGCCATCGTTAAATAAGTAATTTTTAAGCTCGCTAGAAGAGAAGTGATTAGCTCTTTTAGTGGGCTTTTTTTTATCTTTGTACAACAAATGTTTTTTGTGCGAAAGCGAAGTGTTAACGAAGCGACAGCGGCAAATGTTTTCTGTGCGAAAGCGACAACCACGCTAAGGAGAAATTGATTAGTATTAGAGCGATTGTCAAACAATTGTCAAAATTTATGTATATAAAGGAAATATTATACTAATGAGTATTCAAATTTTTTTGAAAATTTGATAGACTATAAAAAGGAAAATATTCGGTAATAAAGAATATTATATTTTCATTTAGGCATCTAAGAAGAGAGGTGGTGAGAAAATGGAAGTTACTGATGTGAGGTTACGTCGTGTACAGACAGATGGTCGCATGCGTGCGATTGCTTCCATTACACTCGACAACGAGTTTGTGGTTCATGATATTCGTGTGATAGATGGCAATACAGGTTTATTCGTTGCTATGCCAAGTAAACGAACGCCAGACGGTGAATTTAGAGATATTGCACATCCTATTAATTCGACGACTCGTAATAAAATTCAGGAGATTATTTTAAACGAGTACCATAATTCAAGCGAAACAGAAGAAGTAGAAAAAGCAGAAGAATTAGAAGAAATCGGTGTATAGTTTCAAAGGAATAAATAGTAATGCGCATCACCATAACGTGAGATTGATTGCCGTTCTGACTGGGCGCTTTGTAGCTGACGCTTCGCTTTCGCTACAGGAAACATTTGTAGCTGACGCTTCGCTTTCGCGCAGAGCAAAGCTTCCTAGGGGCGACTGATGAGCTGCTTCGCTTGCGCTTAAACAAATGTCATCCACAAATTTTGGGATGATCCATATTAATGGTGATTATTCAAATTCTTACACTTTTTGTATACACCTGGTAACATTAGATAATTAGGGCTCTTCTTAATTGGAGAGTTCTTTTTATTTTGTGAATAAGAGAAAAAGAGCAGTTTTAGGACATACATATTAACATTCGAGCATAAGGTGCATTTGATTTGGAAATTCATCTTTTTGTCAACTCTACATACCTTGAAAATAGATGAATTTTGCTATATAGTCATAAGAGAAAATGAGCGTATTGGAGGACTTACAGATGAGCAACATTTTTGCTGTCATTTTGGCTGCAGGTCAAGGTACACGTATGAAGTCCAAATTATATAAAGTGCTCCATCCAGTATGTGGGAAGCCGATGGTGCAACATGTGGTGGATCACATTCAAACGTTAGATGTGAGTCGCATCGTAACGGTTGTAGGACACGGTGCAGAAAAGGTAAAACAACAGCTTGGAGATAAAAGCGAGTATGTTTTACAGGCTGAACAGTTAGGGACAGCTCATGCTGTACAGCAGGCTGAGGAAATTTTAGGTAGCGAAGAAGGGACAACATTAGTTGTTTGCGGTGATACACCACTTATTCGCCCTGAAACGATGCAAGCTTTGTTCGAGCATCATCAAGCAAAGAATGCTAAGGCTACTATTTTAACAGCGATTGCTGAAAATCCAACAGGCTATGGTCGCATTTTACGTGGCGAAAATGGACAGGTGGAGCAAATTGTTGAACAAAAGGATGCTTCAGCAGAACAGCAATTAGTTAAAGAAATTAATACGGGCACATACTGCTTTGATAATAAAGCGTTATTTGAGACATTAAAGCTTGTGAAAAACGACAATGCACAGGGCGAGTTTTATTTACCTGATGTGATTGAAATTTTACAAAAACAAGGCGATATCGTTGAAGCATATGTAACGGAAGATTTTGAAGAAACACTTGGTGTTAATGACCGTGTTGCTCTGTCACAAGCAGAGACGCTAATGCGTACAAGAATTAATGAAAAGCATATGCGTAACGGGGTCACAATTATTAATCCAGAAGCAACATATATTAGCGCAGACACGGTGATTGGTCGAGATACTGTTATTCAGCCGGGCTCTATGATAGAAGGTGCAACTGTTATTGGTGAAGATTGCATAATCGGGCCAAACACACAAATCATAGATAGCCGTATCGGTGACCGAACAACTGTGCATTCTTCTGTTGTGCGTGAAAGCGCTGTAGCAGAAGACACAGCTATTGGACCTTTTGCACATATTCGACCACTTTCTGATATTGGTAGCCATGTGAAAATTGGTAACTTTGTAGAAGTGAAGAAAAGTAAACTAGGTAATGACACGAAAATATCACACTTAAGCTATATTGGTGATGCTGAAATAGGAAGTAATGTCAATGTTGGCTGTGGTTCCATTACAGTAAACTATGATGGGAAAAACAAGTTCCAAACAATTATTGAAGATGATGTATTTGTAGGATGTAATACTAACTTAGTAGCGCCAGTGAAAGTTGGAAAAGGTTCATTTATTGCAGCAGGATCTACAATTACAAAAGAAGTTCCTGAGGATGCACTTGCAATTGCTCGTGCAAGACAAGAAAACAAACCGAATTATGTAAGCAAATTAAATTCAAAATAATTATCAACTAAACAGGAGGCCATCATGCCGTATCATTATGCAAACTCACAATTAAAAATATTTTCACTTAACTCTAACAATCCACTTGCTCAAGAAATTGCGCAAGAAATGGGTGTTGAATTAGGTAAATCTTCTGTTAAACACTTCAGCGATGGAGAAGTTCAAATTAGCATTGAAGAAAGTATTCGTGGTTGTGATGTGTTTATCGTGCAGTCTACTTCTGCACCTGTAAACGAACATTTAATGGAGCTTTTAATTATGGTGGATGCTGTAAAACGCGCATCTGCTCGTACAGTAAACGTTGTAATGCCTTACTATGGATATGCTCGTCAGGACCGTAAAGCAAAAGCACGCGAGCCAATTACAGCTAAATTAGTAGCAAACTTACTTGAAACAGCAGGTGCAACACGTGTAATCGTTTTAGATTTACATGCACCGCAAATCCAAGGTTTCTTCGATATTTTAATCGACCACTTGATGGCAGTGCCTTTACTATCTGATTACTTCAAATCAAAAGGTATTCCAGAAGATGAAATCGTTGTTGTTTCACCAGATCATGGTGGTGTAACACGTGCTCGTAAAATGGCAGAACGTTTAAAAGCACCTATTGCAATTATTGACAAGCGCCGTCCAAAACCAAACGTTGCAGAAGTAATGAACATTGTTGGTAATGTTGATGGTAAAGTGGCAATCTTGATTGATGATATTATTGACACTGCAGGTACGATTACAATCGGTGCGGATGCATTACGTGCTGCTGGTGCGAAAGAAGTTTATGCTTGCTGCTCTCACCCAGTACTATCAGGTCCAGCAATCGAACGTATTGAAAACTCTTCAATTAAAGAATTAGTTGTAACAAATACTATCCAGCTTTCTGAAGAGAAAAAATCTCCAAAAATTACAGAACTATCAGTAGCTAAATTAATGGCAGATGCAATCTCTCGTGTTTATGAAAATAAATCTGTAAGTACTCTATTTGATTAATATAAATAAACAAATTTCACATACAGTAAATTGATGTGACATAGTAAGGACAAATCTACGTTTGCAAGTAGATTTGTCCTTTTTTATAGGTCTCTTTTGTGTGAATTTTCTTGTAAAAGGGTATAATAGTAATTGTGACTTAATAATATTTACACTACTGTATAAAAAATAGAGGTAAATATTATTAGAGCCTTAACAAATGTCATCGAGGATTTTAAAGTATTAATGACATTCATGATAAGGCGTAAATAATTTTTCTTGGAAGGGGAAGTATAGATATGAGTACAGTATTAAGTGTTACAAAGCGCGAAGCTGGGCATCGTTCAACATTAACCCAACTTAGAAAAGGGGGAGCCATTCCTGCGGTTATTTACGGCTATAATTTAGATTCTACCCCAATTTCTATTTCAGCGAAGGAATTCAAAAAATCCATTATAAAAAATGGACAAAACGCTGTGTTTTCGATGAAGCTAGACGAGAAAAAAGTGAATGTTGTTGTGTCAGAAATACAACAATGCTCTCTGAAAGGTGAAGTAAATCATGTAGACTTTTTAGCAATTAATATGTCTGAAGAGTTAGAAGCTGACGTGCCTATTAAACTTGTTGGAGAGTCGGTTGGTGTAAGTGAAGGTGGCATTTTGATGCAGCCTAACTTAGAACTGAAAATTAAAGTAAAACCAGCTGATATGCCAGAAGCAATCGAAGTGGATATTACTAAACTTAAAATTGGTGAGTCAATCACAATAGCAGATATTCGAGAATCAATAGATTTTGAGATTGTTAGTGAAGGTGAGCATATATTGGCAACAATGATGGCACCAGTTGCTGTAGTTGAAGAAGAAACTAGTATTGAACAAGAGTAAATATAGATGATAAGGAAAGGCTATTAAAGAAGGTTAACCTTCTTTAATAGCTTTTTTGTGTTTTTTGGAACCCCATATACTTCATATCATTAAAAGATTAACGAAGGAGAACGATATTTTATTTGAGACCTATATGTTTTTTTTTGTGGGGGCTCAATTATTGCTCTTGGAAAGCATCTGGGCTTTTCTAGTCAATCAGTGCTTTTGTTTTTTGAATTTTTTCATTCAAGAAATGTACAAAATGCTTTCTTAGTACATGATATGGTAAAATAATGACTATTAGATTTGAAAGAAGAGGGGTACTTATGAAAATTATCGTTGGTTTAGGAAATCCAGGTAAACCTTATGAGCATACAAGACATAATATTGGCTTCGATGTTATAGATGCGTTAGCTGAAAAATGGGGTGCACCTTTAACTAATTCAAAGTTTAATGGTATGTATGCAACGGTACATCGTCCTGAAGGAAAGGTTCTACTTGTTAAACCTTTAACATATATGAATTTATCAGGGGAATGTGTTGGTCCCCTAATGAACTATTTTGATATTGATGTGGAAGATTTAATTGTTATTTATGACGATTTAGATTTAGAGACAGGTAAATTACGCCTGCGTCAAAAAGGTAGTGCAGGTGGACATAATGGTATTAAATCATTAATTCAGCATTTAGGCACGCAAGAATTTAATCGCATTCGTGTTGGGGTTAACCGCCCGCCGGCTGGCATGAAGGTAGCAGATTACGTGTTATCGAAATTTTCAAAAGAAGATCAAGCTGTTATGGGAGACACTATTGAAAAGTGTGTAAATGCTATAGAAGCATCTCTTTCAAAGCCATTTCTTGATGTAATGAATCACTTTAACGGGTAACAATAAGTTAAAGTTTGGTGTGAATATTCCAGTTGTTTAGGATGACGGTTTAATTTCTCTCAGCGGGTGGTGTTTTCGTAGCGAAAGAGAAGCGTCAGCTACAAGTGTTTTGGGTAGCGAAAGCAAAGCGACAGCTTACTAAATTGTATAGTCTAATTTTAGACACAATGCAAAAACTATTCTCTATTTTAAAGAGCAATTATGCTAAGACAAAATTGAAAGTGCATAATCTTTTTTAGAAATGTCTATACTTTAAGTAGTAATTGCTTAAAGGAGGATGATTTGGAGATGTCAGTTCGCTATCGATGTCGGCATTGTGAAGTAGAAATAGGGACACTACCATTTGATGCAGATGATACAATTCGAAAACTGCATATTTTTGAAATGGGAGAAGCGGATGATTATGTTGAGAAAGACCAACATGGACAAACGACGGTGCACTGCATTTGTGAGCAATGTGAGGATTCGCTAAGACAATATCCAGATTATCATGCACTCAATAAATGGATTCAATAATTGGAAGGATGCTTTGGCGCACTTTCGTGCGTTCAAAGCTTTTTCCATTGAAAAAATGGACAAAAAAGATGCGTATCATAGTACTAGATTCGTAGTATATGACGAAAAGAATTACGCGCTGAAAGGAGCTTTTGACTGTGGAAGTTTTACGACAGCTTGTGTCGCAGGACAAACATATCACATCATTTTTACAGGAGATTCAGAGCGGTCATACTGCTTCACAACTTATTACGGGATTAACAGGAAGCGCACGTCCAGTAATGGTCGATGTGTTATTTGAATATGTAAAAAAACCAATCTATATTGTATCTCCTAATCTATTACAGGCACAAAAAATGGCCGACGAGCTTGTGGGACTTTTAGGTGAGGAGCATGTTCATTATTATCCTGCAGATGAGTTTATTGCCGCAGACTTGTCTGTTGCCTCTCCAGAGTTACGTGCAGAGCGTATCGCGACACTTGATCACTTAGCTAGAGGTGAAAAAGGGGTTTATGTGATACCAGTTGCGGGCTTACGTAAAATGATGCAGCCTAAAGAACATTGGTTACATTATTTTTTACAAACAGCAGTAGGCGAGGAAATTCAGACTGAAGAATGGCTGCAAACATTAGTAGAGATGGGTTACGTACGTAATTCAATGGTAACAACACCAGGAGAATTTGCGCTACGTGGTGGCATACTAGATATTTATCCGCCGTATTTAGAGTCACCTATTCGTATTGAGTTATTTGATACGGAAGTAGACTCTATTCGAACATTTTCAGCGGATGATCAACGTTCCATTGATAAATTGCAGAAAGTGCGTATCCTACCAGCATCTGAAGTTATTTTGACGAAGAAAGAAAGAGTAGTGTTGGCAAGTCGTTTAGAAGCTGCATTGGCGACAAGCTTAAAGAAAGTCAGAAAGCAGGAGACAAAGGAGCTACTGTATCAGCATATTCAACACGATATTGAATTGCTACAACAGGGGAGTTTACCAGACTATGTAAACAAATATGGTTCTTTATTGTATGAGAAACCTGCTTATTTAGGTGACTATTTTACACATGATGGGATTGTACTGTTTGATGAGCTCGGGCGTATTCAGGAGGTTATGGATGCCTGGGAGCGTGAAGAGGATGAATGGTTTTTATCATTAATTGAAGAAGGAAAAATGGTGCATGATGTAAAGCCTGCCTTCTCTTTAAAAGAAATTTTAGCAATGCTGTCACAGCAAAAATTATATTTCTCATTATTTTCTCGGACATTTGCAGGTGTAACGTTTAATAAGACGACAAACTTTTCTTGTAAGCCCATGCAGCAATTTCATGGCCAAATGTCATTATTACAAAATGAGGTTGAACGCTGGCTACTTGGTAAATTTACTGTACTTATCGTTACAAGGGATAAAGAACGTGTTAAACGTGTACAGCAGATGCTTGAGGAATATGATATTCATACATCAATTGGTGATCCGACAGAGCCAGGTATTTATATTGTGGATGGTTCACTGTCTAGTGGCTTTGAATTACCGCTACAACGTCTAGCGATTGTGACAGAGGATGAACTATTTAAACAACAGGCAAAGAAAAAAGCACGTCCTCAAAAAATGACGAATGCAGAGCGTATTAAAAGCTATACAGAAATTAAACCTGGCGACTATGTTGTACATGTACATCATGGTATAGGTAAATATATTGGTGTGGAAACATTAGAGGTAAATGGTACACATAAGGATTACTTGCACATTCGATACCGCGCAGATGATAAGTTATATGTACCAGTAGAGCAAATAGATTTAATTCAAAAATATGTGGCATCTGAAGAACGTGAACCAAAGCTACACAAACTAGGTGGAGCAGAGTGGAAAAAAGCCAAAGCAAAGGTATCCTCTGCTGTTCAAGATATTGCAGATGATTTAATTAAGCTGTATGCGAAGCGTGAAGCCGAGAAGGGTCATGCCTTTGAGATTGACAACGATGATCAGCGCAATTTTGAGGCTTCATTCCCTTATGAAGAAACAGAGGATCAGCTACGTTCAATTATTGAAGTAAAACGTGATATGGAGCGTGAACGCCCTATGGATCGTCTTGTATGTGGAGATGTAGGGTATGGTAAAACGGAGGTAGCGATTCGTGCTGCATTTAAAGCAATTCAAGATGGCAAACAAGTAGCATTCCTTGTGCCGACCACGATTTTAGCACAGCAGCATTACGAAACGATTCGTGAGAGATTTCAAGGTTTTGCTATTAATGTAGGTCTCTTATCTCGTTTCCGTACAAAAAAAGAGCAAACAGCGACGTTAAAGGGTATAAAAGAAGGGCAAGTTGATATTGTCGTTGGAACGCATCGAATTTTATCTAAAGATTTATTATTCCAAGACCTTGGGCTACTAATTGTTGATGAGGAGCAACGTTTTGGTGTAACACATAAAGAAAAAATTAAACAACTAAAAACGAATGTCGATGTATTGACGCTAACGGCAACTCCAATTCCAAGAACATTGCATATGTCGATGGTAGGTGTTCGAGATTTATCGGTCATTGAAACTCCACCAGCAAATCGTTTCCCTGTACAAACCTATGTAATGGAACATAGCGGTGCATTAGTACGAGAAGCTATTGAGAGAGAGATGGCGCGCGGAGGTCAAGTATTCTACTTATACAATCGTGTAGAAGATATGGCTCGTAAGGTTGAGGAAATTCAAATACTTGTCCCAGAAGCGCGTGTAGGACATGCACATGGTAAAATGACGGAATCAGAATTAGAATCTGTCATATTAGCCTTTTTAGAAGGTGACTATGATGTGCTTGTAACGACAACCATTATCGAGACGGGTGTGGATATACCGAATGTGAACACATTGATTGTCCACGATGCTGATCGAATGGGCTTAGCGCAGCTTTATCAATTGCGTGGTCGTGTTGGACGTTCTAATAGGGTTGCATATGCATATTTTATGTATCAACGTGATAAAGTTCTTACAGATGTGGCTGAGCAACGATTACAGGCGATTAAAGAATTTACAGAGTTAGGATCAGGTTTTAAAATTGCTATGCGTGACTTATCCATTCGTGGTGCTGGTAATTTGCTTGGAGCACAACAGCATGGCTTTATTGATTCTGTCGGCTTTGATTTATATTCACAAATGCTACAAGAAGCAATTGCCGAGCGTCAAACAGGTGTGAAAAAAGAAGAAAAGCCTGACATTGAAATTTTATTGAGTGTTGATGCCTATATCCCAGATGTATACATTCCTGATGGCTATCAAAAAATTCAAATGTATAAACGTATTAAAGCAATGGATCAAGTGGAGGAATATAGCGAAGTCATGGAGGAATTAGAGGATCGTTTCGGTGATCTTCCGATTGAAACAGAGCGCTTACTGCGAATTGCACGTATGAAGGTATGGGGATTAGGTGCAGGGGTATTATCTGTGAAAGAAAAGCAAAAGATCGTCACGATATTGTTGTCTGCAGAAGGTACAGCACAAGTTGATGGTGGTAAAATTGTTGAAGAATCCATGAAATTTGAACGTGCTGTCGGTTTTGGTATGGATGGAATGCAATTGAAATTTACGATCGATGAACGAAAATGTGGAAAATATCAACCCTTTGATATTTTAGAAGAAATGATGCAAATTATTGCTAATTCAAAAAAACAACAATAAAAGAAAAGCTGATCATAGCTCGCGAGGGAAATGATTAGCTTTTTTTATTCGGCTAAGGAGAAATCTCTATAAGTGATAAGTGTTGAAACGTCAAAGTCGAATTGATTATTATTGCTCAATAAATTTCTTCATAAATCATTAATAAAAATTTGTTCTGTGGTTAATCTAAGATAAGTTGATTGAAGTTAAAAATCTACATGCTAAAACCAATTAAAGCACAAGTGCTTAGGCTTACAAGGCTTTTTGAAAAATATTGTTGGTCGTGAAATCCTTTTTCTTCAGTTTTTGCATAGATTGCTTTATAAAAAACCATACTATTGTTGAATAAAAATTTCATTGTAGCGAAAGCGAGGCATTAAGAATGAAGGCAACAGGAATTGTTCGTCGTATTGATGATTTAGGGCGTGTGGTTATTCCAAAAGAAATTCGTAGGACGCTACGTATTCGTGAGGGTGACCCGTTAGAAATTTATACAGATCGTGAAGGCGAAGTCATTTTAAAGAAATATTCTCCAATTAATGATTTGGGGGAATTTGCAAGAGAATATGTAGAAACATTATATGAAACGTTAGGTACTCCGGCATTTGTAACCGACCGAGATGAAGTAATTGCTGTCTCAGGGATCGGTAAGAAAGAGTACATTAATCGTCGTATTACATCCTTTGCGGAAAGTTTTATGGACGAGCGTTCAACAAAAATAGAAAAAATGGAAACAACTATTGAGATTGTTCCTGGACAATATGAGCAAGTAAAGTCATATTGCGCAACGCCTATTATGGTAAATGGTGATCCAATCGGCTGTATTATCGTTTTGTCTAAAGTACATTTTGTCGGTGAGGTTGAAGTAAAAGTTGCAGAAACAGCTGCTAATTTCTTAGCTAAACAAATGAATAGTTAATGAAAATTTAAAGTTATTGCGCTGACCTTTTAGGCTGAACAATAACTTTTTTTCGTACATAGTTGTATACAGAAGTATTTATGATAGTGCTATCGGGCGCGTCAAACTTTTGAGATATGCTATACTATTGGCATTGTTATAGAAGGAATGAGGGCAATTTATGTCGGAACGTTTTGGCATGAAAAGCTACATGAAGGGCGCGGCCTTACTTACAATTGCTGCTCTTATTGTGAAGGTTCTTAGTGCAATTTATCGTGTGCCTTTTCAAAATCTTGTTGGTGATGACGGGTTTTATATTTACCAACAGGTGTATCCAATTATATCTATTTTCGTCGTATGGACATCGAGTGGCTTTGCAGTAGCCATTTCTAAAATGCTAGCAGATAATGATTGTATTTTAGACCCGCTGGAGCGAAATCAGAAACGTAGCGGTATTTTGCGTATTGTTTTTCTTTATTTAACAGTACTATCGTTGTTGTTTTTTGCTGTTTTATTTGGTGGTGCTGAAATACTTGCACAGCTCATGGGTGATACTCAGCTAGCGCCTTTAATACGGACTGGTTCATTTGTAGTGCTTGTCATGCCAGCGCTTGCTATTTTGAAGGGTGGCTTCCAATCAAGAGGTATTATGGAGCCAATTGCTTATGCACAAGTCCTTGAACAAGCTGTGAGAGTATCTGTCATTTTAGCGGGTACATTTATTATTATGACGACGACAAAATCACTATATAGTGCGGGACAAATGGCCATTATAGGTACAGTAATTGGTGAAATTGTAGGCTTTTTATTACTTGCGTTTATCTTTAAAAAACGTTTTGGTCTATTTAAGGACAAAAAACTACAGCAACGTATCGAAAGTTTTTCCGTTATTAAAGAGGTAACATTGCTAAGCTTAAGCGTAAGCATGAGCGGTTTATTGTTACTAGGCTATCAGCTAGTTGATTCTTTTACTATTTATTCACTATTAATCGAAGGTGGTATGGATCAGACGCTAGCTAAGGAAACAAAAGGCGTTTATGACCGCGGACAGCCATTAGTGCAACTTGGAGTTGTTATTGCTTCTGCTCTTTCACTTGCTATTGTGCCTCTTGTCGCACATATGTCCAAAAAACAGGAAGGTCGTAGTGCAATTCCGTTTATACAGCTAACCTATAGAGCGTCTATATTATTTGGGTGGGCAGCATCTCTAGGTTTAATACTCGTTATGCCTTATATTAATGCAATGCTCTTTAAAACAGATACACTGTCGGAAGTACTTATGATATATGTGTTACAAATTGTGCCTTTGTCGATTATTTTGACATTTACAGCTATTCTGCAAGGCTATGGAAAATTAAAAAAGCCAGCTTTATTTTTGATTGTAGGTTTTATTTTAAAAATAATATTGAATGTGCTGACAATTAATTTGTTTGGTGTATTAGGTGCGGCCATTGCTAACAATGTGGGTCTATTGTTTACTGCACTTATGCTTGTTTTCTATTTAAAGAAAATCACGGCCATTCAATTAGCGCCAGCAGATTTTTATAAAAAAGTAGGGATTGCATCACTCAGTATGGCAGCTGTAGTATTAGTTTGGTTACAATTTGTACCAGTGTTGTTAAACCAATTTTTATCGCCTCGCTATGTCGCGGTGGTAGCAGGTTTGACAGCGGTATGTTTAGGTGCATTTGTAATGATTACAGTCATTGTTAAGTTACGTGTGCTAGCTGAAAAAGAGTGGTATTTACTGCCATTTGGTCGAAAAATGGCTGTTTATCAATTATGGTTAAATCGGAAGAAGTAGGTGGATGGATTGAATAATTTAACAGTTATTGGCTTAGGTGCGGGTGATTTTGATCAACTGCAAATGGGTGTCTATAAAAAATTAAAAACGGCTAGAAAATTATATGTTCGTACAGTGGATCATCCAGTATTAGAGGAATTATCAGCAGAAGGCTTACAATTTGAGAGCTTCGATGCAGTCTATGAAAAACATAGTTCATTCCAGCCTGTATATGAGGAAATTGCAGAAAAGCTTGTAGCTACTGCAGCGATTGAAGATGTGATGTACGCTGTACCAGGCCATCCACTTGTTGCGGAGCAGACTGTACAATTGCTTATTGCAGCGGCGGATGAGGGAAAAGTAAATTTAATCATTGAAGGTGGGCAAAGCTTCTTAGATCCAATATTTGGCGCGTTGAAAATCGACCCAATTGAGGGCTTTCAATTGCTAGATGGCACTAGCTTTTCTATGCATGACATTAACTTGCATCAACATATTTTAATAGCCCAAGTATATGATACATTCAGTGCGTCAGAAGTAAAGCTAACGTTAATGGAGAAATACGATGACGAATACCCTGTTACAGTTGTTACAGCAGCGGGCTCGTCACAGGAAAAGTTAATAACAATACCACTTTATGAACTCGACCAAAGTGTTGAGGTGAACAATTTAACAACTGTATATGTGCCACCTGTTAAATCACAAGAGGAGGCATTAAGGGACTGGACAACTTTCCGTCAAATTATTGCTACTTTACGAGGTCCAAATGGCTGTCCATGGGATCAAAAGCAAACGCATGAATCATTGAAAAAATATTTATTAGAAGAGGCTCATGAATATTTGGCAGCTGTAGATGCAGAGGATGACTTTGCGATGATCGAGGAGCTTGGGGATGTGTTATTACAAATATTCCTTCATGCACAAATCGGAGAAGATCAAGGTTACTTTACATTAGAAGATGTTTTAGCTTCAATTAGTGAAAAAATGATTCGTCGACATCCGCATGTGTTTGGGGATGTATCGGTAGAAGATGCAGATGACGTTGTAGCTAATTGGGAAGCTATAAAAGCAGAAGAAAAAGGTAAAAGTGATAAGCCGCTATTAGAAGAAGAATACCGGGCGTCCTCAGCTTTACAAACAGCGTATAATTATCAAAAAAGAGCTGCAAAGGTAGGGTTTGACTGGCCAGATGTAGATGGTGCATGGGACAAGTTTACGGAGGAATGGCAGGAATTTCGCCATGAGGTGACGAAAGGTACAAATGCGTCACGTCTTGATGAATTTGGAGATGTGCTATTCACACTTGTGAATTTAGCACGTTTCTACAAGCTATCTCCAGAAGAGGCTATGATACATGCCAATGAGAAGTTTTCGAGACGCTTCGGTTATGTGGAAGCAAAGGTAAAGGAAAGTGGGAAGCCGTTTTCGGATTATACATTAGAACAGTTAGATGCTTTCTGGAATGAAGCAAAACAGCTAGAAAAGGAGTAAAAATATGCGATTAGATAAATTTTTAAAAGTATCACGTTTAATTAAGCGTCGTACATTAGCAAAAGAAGTGGCAGATCAAGGTCGTATTACGATAAACGGTAAGGTAGCAAAAGCTAGTAGTGCTGTAAAAGCAGGTGACGAGCTAGCCATTCGTTTTGGACAAAAAATTGTAACAGCGCGTGTAGAGGAATTACGTGATACTGTGAAAAAAGAAGATGCAGCAAAAATGTTTACTATTTTGAAAGAAGAGCGTTTGGAAAAAATTGAACCTGAATATATTGATGATGAAGACTAATTAATAGTGACTTACATTTAGTCCTGATCTCCTCTGAAGTTCTCAAAAGCTGTCACTGATTATAGCCACAATAATGCTGATGAAAGTTTAACAACTTTAATAAAGTTGTCATGCTTTTAAGGTTGTCCGCATAAAGTGAACAGAAGCTAGGACGACTAAAGGAGGAAGAAAATGACGCTACATCAAGAAAGTAACCGTTACACAATTCCATCTGGAGAACATATTTTAACGATTCGTAATCGTAAAAGAATGGACATGACTTCTGTAAAATCAATTGAACGCTTTGATCAGGAAGAGTTTTTTATCAAGACGTCCCAAGGGCATTTGTTAATCCGTGGAGAGGAACTGCATATCGTTCATTTAGATGTTGATAAAGGGTTATTGACACTTGAAGGAACTGTAAAAACCTTACAGTATGACGAGGAGGAAAGTGGCTTCTCGAAAGGTTTCCTTCATAAGTTGTTTGGATGATTGTTAGTGAACAATTTGTTCAGCTATTAGTCATGGTTTTGAGCGGTATAGCAGTTGGGTTCATTATTGATAGTGTAAGGCTTATTGTTTTTTCGACTCCAAAAAGGTCAAGCCTTCGAAGGTGGATGATGGTATTAGAATTACTCGCTTGGATTCTACTTGGAGGACTGACATACTATTTATTATTTTGGCTGAAAGATGGCGCTTGGCGGGCTTATGACCCGCTAGCGCAAATAGCCGGAATTTTTTTGTATCAAACGTTTTTTCAAACATTTTTACGTTTCATCGCAAAGATTTTTGTGAATATAACATGGAGACCTTTCTGGTTCGTCGTACAATTAATAATTGCTATCATTCGACAAATTTTACAGATACTAATAAACATTGGAGCTTTTATTTTAAGACCTTTTGTCAAAATTTATTCGTATTTGTCCAACACTTTTTTAAAAAAATTCCGATATATCAAGTATAATAAAAGACAACAATAATTTTCGGAGGTGCGGGCATGTCTAGACGTCATTCATCAAATGATGGCCAACAAAACTTTACTAAACTTGATAATGACTATGTCCGTAACACGGATAGAGCTATAAATCGTAAAAAACAATCACGGAAAAGAAAAATACGGCGTATTGTCTTTTTTGCAATTGTGCCAGTCGTTATTATCGCCTTTCTCATAAATATACTTTTTCAACAAAATAAAACATTAGCTGTAAAAGAGAAGAAGAAAGACGAAGTGAATCAGCATCTAACTGAAGTGAAGGAAGAACGAGATTCATTAAATCTTAAAATTAAACAATTAGAAGATGATGAATATATCGCGAAGCTATTACGCAAAGAGTATTTCCTATCCGAAAAAGGTGAAGTTATTTTCATTATACCGGAAGAGAAAGAAAAAAAAGGAGATATACCAGAAAAAAAGGATAAAAAAGACGTCATACCAGAAAAGAAAGATAAAAAAGGCGACTGAAAAGCTATGTATTGTTGACACTCTTTTTTTGTTATATATAATGAAAAGAGAAACTTATTGCAGTAAAAAGTTTGATTAAATTGATTACATGACTCAAAAGAGTCGCTTAATTTTTAAGGAGGAGCATTTTTTTTATGTCAATTGAAGTAGGCAGCAAGGTACAAGGTAAAGTAACAGGAATCACAAATTTTGGAGCATTCGTTGAGCTGCCAGATGGCAAAACAGGCTTAGTACACATCAGTGAAGTTGCTGACAATTATGTAAAAGATATCAATGAGCATCTAAAAGTTGGAGATGAAGTTGAAGTAAAAGTGATGAATGTTGAAGCGGACGGAAAGATTGGTCTTTCAATCCGTAAAGCAAAGCCTCAAGCTGAGAGACCAGAGCGTCCAGCACGTCCACGTCGAGAAAATCGTTCTAATGATCGCAACGAACGTCATCAGCCAAAAGAGAATTTTGAGCAAAAAATGGCGCGTTTCTTAAAAGATAGTGATGAACGTCTAGCAACACTTAAACGTGCTACAGAGTCAAAACGCGGTGGTCGTGGCGCAAGAAGAGGGTAGTTTGCTGACTGTTTTAATCGTAGAAAAAGTGTATGAAATAGAGTTGGGATTAGCTTTTTACTAAAGCTAATCCCTTTTTTTATCTTCTTCTGGATGCAATTATGCCGGGGCATAATTGCTTAGTTAAATAATATGTAAGGATATACGATTTTTCCTATAACGTGGATGTTGGTCTTTTTTTCTTCTTAGGAGCTGGTGCGGGTGCTTGTTCAGTAGGTGCTTCTGAAGACTTTTCGACTGGGTTAGCAACCATTTTGATAAGTAGAAACACACCATATACACTAATGGCTAGTCCAGTGATGAGTAAAAATATTTGTACAACAAATGGTAAATTAATAAGAATGGATACGAGAATAATCATAGAGCCACTTCCACAAATTAAAGCAGCTTTTGTTAATAAACCCAAAGGAAATAAACCTCCTAGTCAATACGTTCTTTTCATTATTAGTATGCCATATTTTTTGTAGACAGTAAAAAACATAGGCTCTTCACCAAAACGTGTGGTTGATTTCCGTTCCGACTGGGCGCTTTGCCGCTGACGCTTCGCTTTCGCACAGAGCAGAGCTTCCTGGGGGCGTCCGATGAGCCGCTTCACTCGCGTTGCTCGCTCCAGGGTCTCATCTGTGACGCTGATCCCCAAGGAGTCGCCCAGCCTTCACTCCAATCAACCTATATTGCATACGTTTTAACAAATGTCACCCACAACTTTTGGTGATGAGCCAAAACATAAGTAAGTATGGATTTTTCTAGTATGTAAATTTCGACTTAAGAGGGTTGCTACACCATCTTTTCTAACTTCTTTCCGATTCCGGACGCAATTATGCTGAGGTATAATTGATCCTACAAAAAAATAGGCGTCTCAGAAACGATTCTGAGACGCCTATTTGAGATGACCCCTACGGGATTCGAACCCGTGTTACCGCCGTGAAAGGGCGGTGTCTTAACCACTTGACCAAGGGGCCTACTATGGTGGCGGCCGAGGGGATCGAACCCCCGACCTTACGGGTATGAACCGTACGCTCTAGCCAGCTGAGCTAGGCCGCCATTAAGATTTTGGAGCGGAAGACGAGGTTCGAACTCGCGACCCCCACCTTGGCAAGGTGGTGTTCTACCACTGAACTACTTCCGCATTTGTTTTTTAAGGACAAGTTAAATAATACAAGCCTTTGTTACTAACGTCAAGGACTTTTTGAAAAAAATTTAATAAAAATATATGGTTTTATTAATTATTTAAAATGTATGCCATTTATATAAGTTGATCTTCGTTCCGACTAGGCGACTCCTAGGGGATTAGCAATAGAGGAATGAAGGCTAAAACCATCACATCCTGTGATAACGCCTTCGTGACCAAAATCGGTGCTGCTGCCGCTTCGTTAGCACTACGCTTTCGCGCAAAAAACATCGTGCTGCTGCCGCTTCGTTAGCACTACGCTTTCGCGCAAAAAACATCTGTTGGCCCGAGACCCTGCACGAAGCGGCTCATCGGACGACCCTAGGAAGCTTTGCTCTGCGCGAAAGCGAAGCGTCAGCTACAAGGCGCCTGGTCGGAACGGCAATCAACCACACGCTATGGTGATGAGCCTTTTCTTGGGAAATTTATCAAACTTTTTGTTCTTAAGTAGAAAAGTATCAGCGTAACTGCTGACTATAGTATTTTGACGAAATAGGGGGCATCGATCAATGAAAAAGAAAGGATGAAAGGGCACTAGACCTCTTATGGCATAGATTTTGTAAAGAATATTATGTAGCGACAAAGAAACTTAGTTAAGGGAATTTTCTGTTATTTAAAAACAATTACATAGGAGGAAATATTTCTAATCTAGTACGGCTTATAGTTTTTGTAGAAATTGTTGCCATTTCTCGTATTTATGCATATGTATTCGTCGAAATGTTTATATTTTCTTCTGTCACCGTCAGACAATCTTTCCACTCATAATTTTTTATAATAGCCAAAAGTGCAGAAGCAGAAAGGGGATAGTGAAATGACGAGTATTGAATGGTATAACACAGCAAATGTAGACGATGATCAAAAATTAGGAGCGAAAAAAAGGCAATTGCTGATAGGCTCTCTACTTTTTTTAACATCCTTTTTTTTAGCTCAGTCTGTTGTATTTGAAGCCGCTGTACCTTTCTCGGTTCCTTTTTGGGCAATTATTCGAACGAAGTATAAGGAATATGCCAAATATGTTTTGTGCGGTGGTTTAATAGGGTGTTTTTTTCTTGGCCTTGGACAAGTCTTTATTTTAGCGTTACAAATCGTTATGTATGAATGTATTATGCGCTTCCGTTATTGGCAACTGCCTCAAAGTATTGCAGTCTCTTTAGCGGTACTGCTTGTACAGATAATGTGGCAGGGGGTGATGTACCAAGGATTACCACCGGTGCTTGTACAATTTTATGTAGGTTGTGAAGCAGCTTTAGCTCTTATTATGACGCTGTTTATGCAAGTACTGTTTGTTAATTCTTATGAATGGTTTACGAGTCATTGGACATATGAGAAGCTAGGCTCTGGATTAGTTGTATTTGCTGCTATGCTCACAGGGATGCAAGCAATTGTCATTAGCTATTTTTCACTCCCCATTTTTTTAGTACAATTATTAATTTGCTTTGGTGCGTTAGTAGGAAGTGTACCATTGGCGACGGTTATCGGAGCCGTGCTTGGGACTCTCATTGGTGTTGCAAAACTTTCATTTTCAGGTATGCTGTCTGTAGCAACTTTAACGGGGCTGTGTGCAGGGATGGGAGCTCGTGCCGGAAGATTTGGTGTAGCAATTGGTAGCATTCTGCCAAGTGTGTTTTTTTTATTTTACGATGCAACATTGCCATTAGACAGTGTTTATTTTACATCGATTGCTATTGGCAGTATTGTTTTTCTAGCCGTCCCGAAAAAATATTCGGATAAGGTACGGGACAAGCTGTTTCCGCAGCGTGAGGAGATTTTGCTCGCCCGTCAAAATTGGTTAACGGAGCATGTTACGTATAAATTAGAACATTTTCAGCATTTTGTGCAATTTATGAAGGAACTTGTGTTTGAACGCTTTATGACGGTCCCGATAGAAGAGGCAAAGGAAGTATCACCAATGAATACATGTTTAAGCTGCTTTCGCTACGATCGCTGTTGGGGAGCGCAAAATAACGGAATGGACAAACTTATGACGGACTGGTTTCATATGAAAGGCGTCGGAAAGGAATCTACTCTTCATCGTGTCGAAGAACAACTACGCTATAAATGTGTGAAATCAACGAAAATTTTCGAAGAATTGGAAACAGAGCTGTACAGAGAGCGCATTAATGGACAGTATTTTCATGGTAAGAAAATGATTGCACTTCAGCTACGTGATATGAGCAATCATCTAAATCAATTAATAGCGGAAATGAAAGAAGAGACTATCTCCTTCGTCAGTGTGGAAAAGGACATTACTCAACGATTAACAGAAGCACATATTGAATGCTTTCAACTAGATGTATTAAGTAATAAGCCTGGAGCACGAAAAATTGTCTGTGCCTTAGCACCAGCACGTGTCAATTGGGAAGAAGATACGACAGTAGCTGAACGAATGATATTGCCAATTTTATACGATATTTTTGAAGAACCATTTGAAATTGAAAAAGTAGTAGCATGTGATATACCATTTCGTCACATTCAAGTAAGCTTTAGATCAGCTATAAGCTTTGAAGTAGAGTATGATATATATAGCATGTCTAAAGATGCGACTTTATATTCAGGTGATTCCCATGCATTATTTCAATTGCATCCTGGACTATTTGCAATTTTATTGTCAGATGGTATGGGGCAGAGTAAAGAAGCACAGCATGAAAGTAGAAAATTGATACATTTAATGCGGGAATGCTTAAATTACAATATGAATCCAGAAACTGCGATGCATACGTTGCATTATGTCATGTCTTTAAAGCAGCAAAATGATATGTATGCAACGCTTGATTTTGCACTTGTCGATTTACAACACGGTGATTTGTGGTCGTGGAAGGCCGGGGGAATGTCTACGTATATTTTACGTGGGAAAGAGGTGCTGAAGGTTGAAAGTAATGCAGCGCCTGTAGGATTTTTATCCATTTCAGCAGTTGAGGCTGAAAAAAGAAAGCTTAAAGCGGGCGATGTAATTTTAATGCACTCTGATGGATTATTTTCAAGTATTGATGATTGGGATGAGCAGGAGGAGACATTTTTAGCGTATGCACAGCAGGTAGCAGGCACTACTAAATCCATACAGGAAAAACTAACAACGATTATGCAATCTTTCCAATCGTACTATAACATCGACGACGATTGCACTGTATTGATGCTAGAAGTTACACATGTTGTACCTACATGGGCTGTGTTTAGACCAGTTCAACATTCTATGAGCAAATCAACATGATAGAAAACGAAAAGGGGAGGAGAAGCGTTTGTCATTTGAATTAAAGGTCAAATTATTTATTGAAGAAGAGCAATTATTACAGCAAGACGACCACCTTCTCGTCGCCGTTTCGGGTGGAGTAGATTCAATGGCTTTACTTCATTATTTTGTCAAAACAAAAGAGCAATGGGGGGTTACGGTAGAAGCCGTCCATGTTGATCATATGTTAAGAGGTGAAGCATCTGCAGAGGATAGAGATTTTGTCCAAAAATATTGTGATGAGTATGGTGTATACTTACATGCGAAAGCAATTCCAATACCAGAAATCATGGCTTTAGAAAATGGAAATACACAGCTTATCTGTCGTAGAGAACGGTATCAATATTTTAAAGAGGTCATGCAAAAAACAAATGCTAGCAAGCTTGTAACTGCACATCATGCGGACGACCAACTGGAGTCAGTATTAATGGCCCTGACAAAAAATGCAACGATCAATGGTATGCAAGGTATACGTTCACAACGCTTTTTTGAAGGAAAATCATTAATTCGTCCGTTTTTAACGGTTACAAAGTCCGAAATAAGGGAATATTTACTTACACAAGGTTTAAATTATCGGGAAGACGCTAGCAATTCTAAAGACACCTATGTACGCAATCGTTTTAGACATCATATGGTGCCATTATTGGAAGCAGAAAACCCTCGAGTAACTGAGCAGGTGACCCATTTTACAAAACAATTGCAAGAAGACGATGCCTATTTAATGGCATTAGCGGAAGATGTATTTTCTAGAACGATAAAAAATATTAGCGGAAATACATATAGCATGGAAATTGAGGCTTTTCAATTGGTATCACTTGCTTTACAAAGGAGGCTCATTTTAATACTATTAAACTATCTTTACAAAGATTCAAATACGATACAAAGTTATGCTTTATTGACTTCAATTTCAAAGCTTTGTGATACGACAGCCGGGTATGCTGAAGTTCACTTGGCAGAAGATTTTATAGCAGTTCGCCGTTACGGAACATTAACAATTCAGAAGAAAGAACTATTAGAAGATCAAGTTTCTCCTGAGAAAAAAGTTATTTCGACTGCTAATGGGTGGACAACTCTGACAAATGGTGAACATTTATGCGTAGTCAAGTTGTCTGATTTATCATCTGAAATGATGACGGATACTGCGCAACTTTTTTATTTTAACGCTAGCAAACTCAAACTTCCGCTCTATGTTAGAGTACGTAAGGAAGGGGACAGAATACTGTTAAAAGGAATGGATCAGCCAAAACGCTTATCTCGCCTTTTTATAGATGAAAAGATTCCTTTAAATGAGCGAAATAGCTGGCCGTTACTGATTTCTCAATCTGATGAGGTAGTAGCGGTAATTGGTGTGCGTATGGGAATGTTTTTTTCAACCACTCCACAACCAAACGATGATACAGTGCTCATCGTAGACTAAGGTCTTTGTAAAATTTCACCACAAATGGTTGAAAATTTTTTATACACACGAGGAGGAATCGATATGTTACAAAATGACATCGAAAAAGTTATGATTACAGAAGAACAATTACAAGAAAGAATCGCTGATTTAGGAGCACAACTGACAGAGGAATATAAAGATGCATTCCCGCTAGCTGTTGGTGTTTTAAAAGGGGCAATGCCTTTTATGACTGACTTGATGAAACGTTTCGATTCTTTCATTGAGCTAGACTTTATGGATGTTTCTAGCTATGGTAATGCCACAGTTTCGTCAGGCGAAGTAAAGATTCTAAAGGATTTAAATACAAGCGTTGAGGGACGTGACGTATTAATTATCGAGGATATTATTGATAGCGGCTTAACTTTAAGCTATTTAGTAGACTTATTTAAATACCGTAAAGCAAAATCCATCAAAATCGTCACATTGTTAGATAAACCATCAGGCCGTAAAGTAAACTTGGCTGCTGATTATGTTGGTTTTAAAGTACCAGACGGCTTTGTTGTAGGATATGGTTTAGATTATGCAGAAAAATACCGTAATTTACCGTATATCGGCATTTTAAAGCCAGAAGTCTATTCTTTCTAACGAGTAAAAAGTTAACGAAAGAACATCAGCTATGAAAAGAGAAAGCCTCCAGCAAAGGCCATAGATTTTTAGTTTGTTGGCTTATCACCAAAAAGTTGGGGATGACATTTGTTAAAACGAATGCCAGATTTGAGACTGGGCGACACCTTGAGGATTAGCGCCACAGATGAAGCACTTTAGAGAGCAACGTGAGTGAAGCGACTCATCGGGTACCCTTAAGTGCCCAGTCTAAATGGCAATCAACCTCGCGTTTTGGCGATGAGCTTTTATAAGAAATTCAAAAATTTAGGCACATTGTTCAGCTGTATCAAGATAAAGTAACAGGTACAGTTACGCAGGGACAAAGTTAAAAAATGCATAAATATGTTTCGATTTCGACAAAAATCGGACGAAACTTTTTTAAAGTAGGGCTTTTCGTTGTATGATGAAATCATGATATGTTAAGATTTTACTTATAATTTTTCTGTTTGTAATGAGGAGGCTGGAGATGAATCGAATATTTCGATATACCATATTCTATTTACTGATATTCTTGGTGATTATCGGTATTTTTGGTACTTTCAATGGTGGCAATGCGCCAACGAAAGAGTTAACTTATAATGAGTTTCAAGAAGCTCTAGATAAGAATCAAATAACAAGTGCTACAATTCAACCTGATAAATCAGTATACATCGTTGAAGGTACACTGAAGGGTTACGAGAAGGGTGCACGCTTTACAACAAATATCCCTCGTGAAAACCAAGCTTTAATGGACCGCATCGATGAGGCTGCTAAGGATAAGAATAGTAATATTAAATATTTAACAGCACCAGAAACAAGTGGATGGATTCAGTTCTTTACAGGGATTATTCCTTTCATTATTATCATTTTCTTATTCTTCTTCCTAATGAGCCAGTCTCAAGGTGGCGGTAATAAAGTGATGAGCTTTGGTAAAAGTAAAGCTAAACTTTATGATGATCAGAAGAAAAAAGTTCGTTTTACAGATGTAGCGGGTGCTGATGAAGAGAAAGCGGAGCTTGTAGAAGTTGTTGACTTTTTAAAAGACCACCGCAAATTCACTGAAATCGGTGCACGTATTCCAAAAGGTATCTTACTTGTAGGTCCTCCAGGTACAGGTAAAACATTACTTGCACGAGCAGTAGCGGGTGAGGCAGGCGTACCATTCTTCTCGATTTCAGGTTCTGACTTCGTAGAAATGTTTGTCGGTGTCGGTGCATCACGTGTTCGTGACTTATTTGAAAATGCGAAGAAAAACGCACCATGTATCATCTTTATCGATGAGATTGATGCTGTAGGTCGTCAACGTGGCGCAGGTCTTGGTGGTGGCCATGATGAGCGTGAACAAACACTGAACCAATTGTTAGTTGAAATGGATGGTTTTGGAGCAAACGAAGGTATTATTATTATCGCTGCAACAAACCGCCCAGATATTTTAGATAAAGCGTTATTACGTCCTGGTCGATTTGACCGTCAAATTACAGTAGGACACCCTGATGTAAAAGGACGTGAAGCTATTCTAAAAGTACATGCGCGCAACAAGCCTTTAGCAGATTCAGTTGATTTAGCAGCTGTTGCACAACGTACACCAGGTTTCTCAGGTGCCGATTTAGAGAACTTATTAAATGAAGCAGCGCTTGTAGCAGCTCGTAAAAGCAAACGTTCAATAAATATGGCAGATATCGATGAGGCATCTGACCGAGTAATTGCTGGTCCAGCGAAAGCTAGCCGCGTATACTCTGCAAAAGAGAAAAAACTTGTATCCTTCCATGAAGCCGGCCACGTAGTTGTTGGTTTAGAGTTAGATGAAGCAGATACAGTACACAAAGTAACAATCGTTCCTCGTGGTCAAGCTGGAGGTTATGCGATTATGTTACCGAAGGAAGAACGTTTCTTCACAACAAAACAAGAGTTACTTGACCGTATTGCAGGGCTTCTTGGTGGTCGTGTGGCAGAGGAAATCGTACTTGGCGAAGTATCTACTGGAGCACATAATGACTTCCAAAAGGTAACAAGTATCGCACGTGCTATGGTCACTGAATATGGTATGAGTGAAAATCTTGGTGCAATGCAGTTCGGTTCAAGTCAGGGTGGTAATGTATTCCTTGGTCGTGACTTTAATTCAGATCAAAACTATTCTGATTCGATTGCTTATGAAATCGATAAAGAAATGCAGCAAATTATCGATTCGCAATATGCACGTACTAAACGAATCCTAACTGAAAAACGTGGATTACTTGATTTAATTGCTAAAACATTGATGGAAAAAGAAACATTAAATGCGCAAGAAATCGAGCATTTACGTGATCACGGTGTTTTACCGGAACCGGAAGTTGAAATAGTTTTGGAAAAAACTGCCGAAGTTGAAGCTCAACCAACATTAGATGTAGTTGGTGAACCAGTTGTTAAAAAAGAATTGCTTAGCAATGAGCCAAATCCAACAACAGCTGAGCTTCCAAAAGAAGGTCAAGAGCCAACTGATACAGCAAAAGGTATCGATGAAAAACGTGATTAATATTAGAAAGACTGTTTACGATTTTTGTAAGCAGTCTTTTTCTTTGCCTTTCTTCAGCAGAAGATATTAGGATAGAGATATTATACGCAGCTGCGTATAGAGGTTCTAATATTTGTTTGGGATATCCGTCCAGAACATTTGATGTAGAGCCAACATAGATAGGAGTGTTGAAACGTGGGAAACGTAATATTGAATAATGGTCTAGAAATGCCGTTAATCGGCTATGGCGTTTTTCGAGTACCTGAAGGGGATGACTTGGCTAAAGCGGTAAAAACAGCTATTGCAAAAGGTTACCGTAGCATTGATACAGCGCAAGTATATCGCAATGAGGAAAGTGTTGGGCGAGGAATTCGCGCAGCCATTGACGAGGGCTTAGTAACACGTGAAGAACTATTCGTAACATCAAAGGTTTGGAATGATGGACTCTCCTATGATGAAACACTAGCAGCTTATGATAGTAGTTTAGCAAAATTAGGATTAGATTATTTAGATTTATATTTAGTTCACTGGCCAGGTATTGATACAAATTACGTTGATGTTTATAAAGCGCTTGAAAAGATCTATCAGGACGGACGTGTACGCTCTATTGGAGTTAGTAATTTTCATGTCCACCATTTAGAAAATTTATTAAAGGAAACTTCGGTGATTCCTGTTATTAATCAAATTGAATTTCATCCACACTTAATTCAAGAGGAAGTGCGTGCGTATTGCAAGGAAAAAAGAATACAGGTAGAGGCATGGTCACCACTAATGAATGGTTCTTTGTTGGAAGAAGCATTGATACAGAAGCTAGCTTTAAAATATGGCAAAACGCCAGCACAAATTGTGTTACGCTATGATGTTCAGCATGGTGTAGTAACTATTCCAAAAACAATGACTCCTGCACGTATGACGGAAAATCTAGCTGTCTTTGACTTTGCATTAGCAGAGGAAGAAATGGCTCAGTTAGATGCGCTAAATGATGGATTACGTAGTGGACCAAACCCGGAGAAATTTAATTTTAAATAATATGAAAGGAGCTACCTAATATGAGGGTGGCTCCTTTTCAACATACTAAAAAAAGTGAAGTTGATTTCCGTTCCAGGCTACTCGCTTTGTCGCTGACGCTACGCTTTCGCGCAGAGCAGAGCTTCCTGTGGGCGAGCGTCGAGCAGCTTCCTCCGCTTGCGCTCCGTGCAGGGTCTCGCCTGTCTCGCTTTCCCACGGGAGTCGAGTAGCCCTCCACTCCAATCAGCAATAGCGTAAATTTTTATAAATACTATTCATTTCAAAAGTAAATAATATTGCGACTTATAACAGGGAAGTAATTGTAGACCTGTTATTGCTAACGCTACGCTTTCACACAAAAATACATTTTGTTGAAGTTTTTTATAACTATAAATAGAGTGCCGTACCAGAAGATATACGCTAAGTAGATTGGTTGATTGAAGTGGAGGCTGGGCGACTCCTTGGGGATCAGCGTCGAGGGCACTGAAAAACTCATCAAAATTAAAATTTTTTAACTCAAAAAAAATATCGGGCGCCATTTCATCCTTTTTTAGGAAGGGGTCGTCCGATTTCTTTCATTATTCTTTGCTTTTTTCGTTCATTAGTTTTAAAATTCTCTTCATATTCACGACAAATAGCGTTGCGGCTGCTTGTATTTGCATACCAAATAGACCCGTGGCGTTTGCTTGATTATACCCGTGTCTGTTTTTTATTTCACTATTCTTTGCTTCGATTTTATAGCGTTCTTTTGCCAATTGTTTAAAGGATTCCGTTTCCTGAAACACTTCTTGTTCTATGTGTTCATTTGACAGAAGAGAAACTGAATAACTTTTTGTTTTCGCTCCTTCTTTATAACACCCTTCTTTTAAAGGACAAACTTTACATTTTTCTATATCAAAGAAATATTTTAATTGTGTATTTTGCGTGGAATTCTTACGCTTTTTAATACTTTTACTCTTTGCTAAATGTCCAGCAGGGCACACATATAAATCGGCATCTTTATTAAACTCAAACTTACTTTCTTGCTTCCGTTGACCGTTCGTAATAACAGGATGTAGCCTTGAAATGAGTTGAATCTCTTTCTTTTTTGTGTATAATAAATTCTCTTTACCAGAATACGCTGTATCTCCAAGAATGGTGTTCACTTCTATGCCTGCTTGCTCACTCTTCTCTACTAGCTCTTGTAAATAATTCCCGTCACTTTTTTCACCTGTTGTTACAACTACTGCTGTTATAAGTCTTTCATCACTCATTGCCAAATGTGTTTTATAACCAAAGAAAGGATTCTCTTTAGATTTATAACCGACACGTGCATCAGGATCAGCTGAGTAATTTATTTTAAGCTCATAATCTTCAATAACTTCTTTGAGGACATTTACTTTTTCTTGTACACTTGGTATTTGAGCAATAGCCTTATTTTCTTCTATTATTTGAATGACTTGGTGACAATAGTCCACTTCTTTTTGGATATCTTGAGAAGTCGGTTTAGTGGGAAATTTTGATTTCATTGTTTCATCGAATTGATACACGGCTTTTCGTACCTGTTTTGATTTCTCTTGTAAAAACTCTTTCGGGGACTTCTGTTGGTAGCGTGCCTTCGTATGTGTTGCGTCTACAATCAATGTTTTACTTTTTAAAACACCCTGTGCAATAGCTAGTTCTACGGTTTTGTGAATGAGTAAATCTAACAATTGGACATCTTGTAAACGTAATCGACGGAATTTTGTTAAAGAACTTGCCTCAATAACACCTTCTTCTGGTGCCATATCTAAAAAATATTTAAAGGACATATCATATTTAGAACGTTCTACTACATCAACATCAGAAATATCATAAATTGCCTTAAGTAATAAATATTTGAACATACGAATAGGTGAAATAGCGTAACGACCATTATCTAGACAATATTTAGTCTCTAATTCCTCTAAAACAAAAGTAAAATCAATTAATTCCTTCATTTGACGAAGCATATTATCTTTTGGCACAACTAAATCATAGATTGCCATATGAGGACTAAGAGCAAGCGTTTCTTGTTTGGAAAGCATAAAAAGCACCACCTAAAATGAACAGTATACTAATAATTATAGATGAAAAAGAAAAGGAAGTAGAGAAAAAATTCGCTACTTCCTTTATCTAACCACTTTTTCAGTGCCCTCGATCAGCGTCACAGATGAGACCCTGGAGCGCAGCGAAGCGGCTCATCGGACGCCCCCAGGAAAGCGCCCAGCCGGAACGGAAATCAATTTCACGCTTTAATATGAAAGGAGCTACCTAATATGAGGGTGGTTCCTTTTTAAGTGAAGCATGAAGGGCTATTTCATAGGAATAAAAGTATGGTATCATTTTCTAAAGTGTTTTAACTTTAAGTGTATGCATTGTTTTAGTTGTATCAATCGTATAGTGACAGGTACAATTACGGTGAGGTGCAATAAATAGGAGGCATCAGCCATGATTTTAGTTTTAGATGCAGGGAATTCGAATATCGTATTAGGTGTCTATGATGACACCGATCAATTAGCCTTCCATTGGCGTATGGTGACAGACCTTCATAAAACTGAAGATGAATACGCAATGCAAGTATTATCTTTCTTTAATCATGCAGGCATTTCATTTGAACAAGTTACGGGCATTATTATATCCTCTGTTGTACCACCAATTATGTTTTCGTTAGAAGCGATGTGTCAAAAGTATTTTCGTAAAAAACCGCTCGTTGTAGGACCAGGTGTGAAAACAGGATTGAATATTAAATATGAAAACCCACGTGAAGTTGGCTCAGATCGCATAGTTAACGCTATTGCAGCTCTTGAAGCATATAAAGCACCACTGATTATTGTTGATTTTGGTACTGCTACAACATATTGTTACTTAAACGAAAAGGGTGATTATATGGGCGGTGCTATTGCTCCAGGTATTTCGATTTCTACGGAGGCGCTCTATACACAAGCAGCTAGATTGCCACGTATTGAAATATTGCGCTCTACACATATTGTTGGAAAGACAACCGTATCTGCGATGCAGTCCGGAATTTTTTACGGCTTCGTTGGGCAAGTTGAGGGAATTGTTAATCGCATGAAAGCGCAAAGTAAGGAAGAGCCTTTAGTTATTGCTACTGGAGGATTAGCAAATTTAATTGCTGGGGAGACGCAAGCTATTGATGTAGTCGATCCGTTTTTAACATTAAAAGGCTTATATAAGCTATATAAACGCAATCAATAAGAAATGAGGGACATTTCATTTATGAAAGACTATTTAGTACGAGGTTTAGGATTTAACGGACAGGTTCGTGTTTTTGCAGCGTGTACAACAGCAACAGTAGGAGAAGCACAACGTCGTCATAATACATGGCCAGTTGTGTCGGCTGCTCTTGGTCGTTCTATGACTGCAGCTGTGATGATGGGTGCAATGTTAAAAGGTGAAGAAAAAATCACCGTTAAAATTGAAGGAAACGGTCCAATTGGTCCAATGGTGATTGATAGTAACGCTAAAGGAGAAGTACGTGGCTTTGTAACGAATCCTCAGGTTCATTTTGACTTAAACGAGCAAGGTAAGCTTGATGTACGTGCAGGTGTAGGGACAGAAGGTGCATTAACAATCGTAAAAGACCTAGGCTTAAGAGATATGTTCTCTGGACAAACACCTATTATATCAGGTGAAATTGCTGAAGATTTTACTTACTACTTTGCTACATCAGAGCAAGTACCTTCATCAGTTGGTCTAGGTGTTTTAGTAAATCCTGATAACACAATTCTTGCAGCTGGTGGCTTCATCCTTCAATTAATGCCAGGTTGTGAAGAAGAGACAATCGATGAAATTGAACAGCATCTAGCTACTATAGAGCCAGTTTCAAAAATGATTGAAAAAGGCTTTACTCCAGAGCAAATTTTAGAAGCTGTGTTAGGAAAAGGTCATTTGCAAATTTTAGATTCCATGCCAGTAGAGTTTAAATGTCAATGTTCAAAAGAGCGATTTGGTGCAGCGATTTTAGGGTTAGGGACACAGGAAATTCGAGAAATGATTAAAGAGGATGGCGAAGCAGAAGCACAATGTCACTTCTGTTTAGAAACATACCGTTTCTCAAAAGAAGAGCTAGAAGGATTTATCGATGAGCTCAACGCGTAATCGACGCCCTTTAAACGCTACAACGTCCAACAACCAAACGCCCTTATTGCAACGCCGTTTAAAAACTAAACCCGCATTAACAGTTATTATAATTTTGTTATTAGGAAATATTTTGTGGTTTATTGCTTGGTTAATCCCAGATAACGTTCAAGAAATTGGTAGCGATGAACAAGTCGCTGCCATTGACGGGGATATTATTACACGTCAAGAGTGGATGGTTGCCATGGAAGAACGCTATGGTAAAGAGACACTACAAAATTTAGTGAATGAATCTGTGATGGAAAAGGCAGCAAAGAAATATAAAATAAAAGTTACGGATGAAGAGATCGATTTAGAGTTAGCTTTAATGCGATCTGCTCAGGATAAATTTGATACAGCCATGCAAAATCTTTCATCAGAGCAGCTACGACAAAAAATTCGCTCACAGCTTATTTTAGATAAGGTACTGACAAAAGATGTGGTTATAAAAGAAGGCAGTATTGAAAAATATTATGAGGAAAATCAGGCATTATACAATACGAAAACAAGCTATCGTACTAATTTTATTGAGGTGAATTCCAAAAAGGCTGCTGAGGAAGCGTTAAGTGAAATAAAAAACGCCTCTGATTTTTCAGTGCTGGCACGTGAAATCTCGGTAGATAGCGCATCAGCTAGTTTAGGCGGAGATATTGGTTTCCTTACAGAAAAACAAGAAAATGTTGATCCTGCCATTTTAAAAGCCGCTGAGGGTTTAAAAGCAGGTGAGATTAGTAAAGCATTTAAGCTTGATAACGGACATTACGGAATTGTACAAGTTCAAGAAATAGGCGAAGGACAATCCTTTACATATGACGATGTGAAAGAACATATTGAACGTGAGCTCGCGTTAGAGCAATTGCCACAATCGGTTACACCAGAAGCATTTTGGTCTGAATTCAGTGCAACTTGGTATTACGGAGAAGCTAAAAAAGGTAAATAACAGATTGCTCCGAAATGAGCTTAAGGAATCTGCGAGATATCTGTGGGAAAAATGAGCCAGGAAAAACCTGCAGACGTTTAGCGTCAACAGAGTAGCGGCTTTTCTAGGATATTGAGCAGGTTTTTTGTTTACTCTAGTTTAGCTCGATGGCAATAAATATTCTGAAAATATAAGTTTATTGATTGACAATCGAATGGAAAAATTGATAAAATCAAAATAAGTAAAACCTATGAAAATAGTAGGAATTAGGAGTGGATGGATAAATGAGTAGATTAGCGAACTCAGTAGCTGAATTAGTTGGTAAAACACCAATTGTAAAGTTAAATCATGCAACTGGCGAAAACGAAGGTACTGTTTATGTAAAATTAGAATATTTTAACCCGGGTAGCTCAGTAAAGGACCGTTTAGCTTTAGCGATGATTGAAGCGGCTGAGAAAGATGGTACATTAAAGCCAGGTGGTACAATTATTGAGCCTACTTCTGGTAATACAGGTATTGGTCTTGCGATGATTGCTGCGGCTAAAGGCTATAAAGCGATATTAGTGATGCCAGAAACAATGAGCTTAGAGCGTCGTAACTTATTACGTGCATATGGTGCAGAGCTTGTATTAACACCTGGACCAGCAGGGATGAAAGGTGCAATTTCTAAGGCAGAGGAATTATCTGCTGAGCATGGCTACTTCTTACCACAACAATTCACGAACCCAGCTAATGCTGTTATTCACCGTTTAACAACTGGACCGGAGATTGTAGAAGCATTTGAAGGTTTAAAATTAGATGCATTTGTATCTGGTGTTGGTACAGGAGGTACAATTACGGGTGCAGGCGCTGTGTTAAAAGAGAAATATCCGGATATTGAAATTATTGCTGTTGAACCAAAAGATTCACCTGTACTTTCTGGCGGTCAACCAGGACCTCATAAAATTCAAGGTATCGGTGCCGGATTCGTACCAGAAGTGTTAGATACAGATGTTTATTCTTCTGTATTCCCAGTAGAAAACGAGATTGCTTTCGAAGTAGCTCGTAAAGTAGCGCGTGAAGAAGGTATCTTATGCGGTATTTCATCTGGTGCAGCGATCCATGTTGCTATTGAAGCTGCAAAACGTTTAGGGAAGGGCTCGAATGTTCTTGCAATCGTACCTTCTAATGGGGAACGTTATTTATCAACTCCGTTATATCAATTTGAAGACTAACCTAATAATTTGTATGTAAGGCTCCTTTAACGAGGAGTCTTTTTTTGTTGATATCTATATCTTTCCGAATGCAGGAACTTACAGTACTTAAATTTAAAAATATTCGCTTCTAGGCAATATTCAAGTTAAGATGGAATCACATCAAATGACTTAAAGGGGAATAGCAACTTGAAGACGATATTTACGAAAACAATAACGATGGATGCAGAGTCGTTTTTTTATAGTTATAAGGAGCAAACAGAAACAGAAAAAGCTCATGTATTTTTAGAAAGTGGACGCGGAGGACATTTTACAATAGCTGCATGGAATCCGTTAGCTACAGCGCAGTCGGTCGAAAATGGCCTGCTTATAAATTGGAGAAATGGTGAGAAAGAAGTTTTAAATGGTGAACCACTTGCATTGCTAGAGGAATTGGTGGAGAAATATCACCTTTCATACAATGATGAGCTTCCTGTTTTTCAAGGTGGAGCAATAGGGTTTGTTGCATACGATTACGCGCGTAAAATTGAAGTGCTCCCTAACACTGCAGTAGATGATTTACATGTACCAGATATTTATTTTTATATTTTTGATTGCTGGGCAGTACACGATGTGAAAACCAATAAAGTAACGCTTATGAAGCTAGCAGACTGTGACGTAGATTTAGAAGAACGTGCTAATGCATGGCAAGGGGCAGCGCAAGAAGGATTGCTTACACGCAAATTTGAGAAAACAAGCGCTGTAGAAATAGTGAACGACGAAAGTGAATTGCTAGTATCATTTGCTGGGACTGACTTTGAAGACGCGGTAAGTAAAATCCAAACATATATAGCTCAGGGCGATGTGTTTCAGGTGAATTTGTCAGTACGTCAATCCAAAAAATTAAATGCAACTGCAATGGATGTATATGAAGCATTACGTGCATTTAATCCATCACCTTACATGGCTTATATAGAAGCACCGGATTTTGCTGTCGTTTCTGGATCACCCGAGCTTTTGGTGAAGCGTCACGGTACTGAGTTGTCTACGCGACCGATTGCTGGCACACGACCAAGAGGAAAATCCGAAGCAGAGGATTTAGCATTAGCACAGGAATTGATTGATAACGACAAGGAACGTGCTGAACATGTAATGCTTGTTGATTTAGAGCGCAATGATTTAGGGCGAGTATCTACATTTGGAACGGTTGAAGTGGATGAATTCATGGTCATTGAACGCTATTCGCATGTGATGCATATTGTTTCCAACGTGCGAGGAGAAATAGCTGAAGGGAAAACGAATGCAGACGTTATCCGTGCTATGTTTCCAGGAGGAACAATAACGGGTGCACCGAAAATTCGTACGATGGAAATTATTGAAGAGTTAGAACCTGTAAGACGAGGATTATATACTGGTTCAATTGGCTGGCTAGGCTACACAGGTGATATGGAATTTAATATTGTTATTCGTACAGCATTTGTTAAAGACGGAGTAGCGCATATTCAGGCAGGAGCGGGCATTGTTATTGATTCTGTTCCAGAAAAAGAATACCAAGAGTCTTTAAATAAAGCGAAGGCGATGTGGCAGGCAAAGGCAATGGCGGAGGAGCGAGCAAAATGATTTTAATGATTGATAACTATGATTCATTTACGTATAACCTAGTGCAGTATTTTGGAGAATTTGGTCATGAATTAGTGGTAAAAAGAAATGATGTATTGACGTTGAAGGATATTGAACAACTTGCACCAGATATGATTGTCATTTCTCCAGGACCATGTAGCCCAAATGAAGCAGGTGAAAGCCTGAACATTATTAAGAATTTCGCGGGAAATATTCCGATTTTAGGCGTTTGTCTTGGCCATCAAGCCATTGCTCAAGTATTTGGAGGGAATGTTATACGAGCTGAGCGTTTGATGCATGGTAAAACATCACCTGTGTTACATGCTGAAATAGGTTTGCATAAGGGAATGCCAAATCCATTTGAAGCTACTCGATACCACTCTTTGATTGTTGAAAAAGAAACATTACCAGCATGTTTTGAAGTAACTGCATGGACAGAAGAAGGCGAGATTATGGGTATTCGCCATAAGGACTATCCAATTGAGGGCGTGCAATACCATCCTGAATCGATCATGACGGAGCAAGGTAAAAAGCTTCTACGCCAGTTTATAGAATTGTATGTAGAGGGAGCGAAGTAAATGCTGTGTTGGATGAACGGTGACTATGTAGCGGCGCAGGATTTGCGCATTTCGCCATTCGATCATGGGTTTTTATATGGCTTAGGTTTTTTCGAAACATTTCGAACGTATAAGGGAAAGGTGTTTTGTTGGGAAGCGCATATCGAGAGGTTGCAAACAGCGCTTTCTCAATATCGTATTCATATGCCTTATACTGAAGATGAATTACTAAAGGTTGTTCAGCGATTAAATGAACAGGCGAATGGACAGGATGGCTATTTCCGTATAAATGTATCAGCTGGAGAGCATAGTATCGGTTTACAGCCGACAGAATATAGACATCCGAATGTTATTGTTTTTCGCAAAGAATTACATGATACACCTAGAGGTATGGAGAAAAACGCACAGTGGCTTGTAACACCTCGTAATACTCCTGAAAAAGGGCTACGAGTGAAATCGCATCATTATGGTAATAACGTTCTTGGGCGTTTTGAGATGCCATCTTTGGCACAACAAGAAGGCTTCTTTTTAACGGAAGAAGGCTATGTTGCTGAAGGTATTACATCAAATATCTTTTGGGTGAAAGATGATATACTATATACGCCTTCCTTAGAGACTGGTATTTTACCTGGAATTATCCGAGCATGGATAATTGAGCGAGCGCAATCTCTGGGGATTAAGGTAAAAGAAGGTTTCTTTACTAAAGAGGATGTAGAGCAATGCTCAGAATGCTTTATTACCAACTCTATACAAGAGTTAGTTCCAATTCGTAAATTAGAAAACAAGCAGTTACTAGGCAATAAAGGGCCTATTTATTCGTGTTTACATGAAGCATTTGTCAATGAAGTGGAACAAGAATAGAAGGAGCGTTAACATGCTAGAAAAATATACAACACCATTAACTATTAACGGTATCACGTTAGACTATACAGCAGAAACTTTTGTGATGGGTATTTTAAATGTCACGCCAGATTCATTCTCAGATGGAGGAAAGTTTAATAACGTCGAAGCTGCAGTTACACAAGCGAAAAAAATGGTAGCTGAGGGTGCTAAAATTATTGATGTTGGCGGAGAATCAACACGTCCAGGTTATGAGCGTATTTCCGATGAAGATGAAATTGCACGTATTGTGCCAGTTATTCAAGCTTTAGTAGCTGAAGTGCCTGCAATTATATCGGTTGATACGTATAAAGCAAACGTAGCACGAGCGGCTATCGAAGCTGGTGCACATATTATTAATGATATATGGGGTGCAAAGGCTGATCCTAAGATGGCTCAGGTCGCTGCAGATTTAAATGTACCGATTATTTTAATGCACAATCGGGAAAACACTGATTATGGAACTGATTTTTGGGCAACGGCAAAGGCTGATTTAGAGAAGAGTATTGCTATTGCCCGGAATGCAGGTATACCAGATCATCATATTATTTTAGATCCAGGCATAGGCTTTGCGAAAACTACCGCTCAAAATATAGAAATGATGCAGCATTTAAAGGAGCTCGTAGCAATGGGTTATCCTGTTTTACTAGCGACTTCACGTAAGTCAATGATCGGTAATGTTTTAAAACTGCCTGTTGAGGAGCGTATAGAAGGTACGGGCGCAACAGTTGTTTACGGTATTGAAAAGGGATGCCATATGATTCGTGTGCATGATGTAAAGGAAATGGCGCGAGCTACACATATGGCTGATATTTTAGTTGGTAAACGTATTTTTAAGGAGGAAGCATGATGGACTATATTCATTTAAAGGATATGCAGTTTTATGGCTATCACGGTGTCTTAGCAGCTGAAACTACACTCGGTCAACGCTTTCGTGCTAATGTTTCACTTGCTGTAGACATGACAATGGCAGGAGAAACTGACGACTTAAATTATACGGTGAATTATGCAGAGGTTTATGCGTTATGTCGTGATATCGTAGAAGGTGAGCCGTTCAAGCTTATTGAAGCACTTGTATCGAAAATAGCAAACAGTATTTTAGAGACATACTCAGAAAAGGTTAAGGGTGTTCGCGTGGAGCTTATTAAACCAGATCCACCAATCCATGGCTATTATAAAGAAGTATCAGTAGAGGTAACGAGAGGTGATTACTAATGAATAATGTGTATTTATCAATCGGGACAAATATGGGAGATCGATTTGAAAACCTACAACATGCTGTTAAACTTTTAACGGAAAATAAGGAAATTGAAGTTGTGCACACTTCTTCGGTTTATGAAACAGCTGCTGTAGGCTACACTGACCAAGCCGACTTTTTAAATATTGCAGTTCATATTAAAACGAGTTACTCATCTTCTGAAATGCTAAAAATCTGCCAATGGATTGAAAGTGAACTAGGTCGTGTTCGTGAATTTCGATGGGGCCCTCGAATCATAGACCTTGACATTTTACTCTACAATCACGAAGATATTGAAACAGAGAGCCTAATTGTTCCACATCCAAGAATGTATGAGCGAGCTTTCGTATTAGTACCACTGATAGAAATTACGCCTACACCAGTTGGAGAACAACTGCAAAGGGCGCATGATATAATGCAACAGATGGATTGTGAAGAGGAAGGCGTAACTTTATGGCGAGCATCAGCAGAGCTGAAAATGATGCAGCCCGTCAATTAAGTTCCTAATCCAGGGGTTAAAGGTTATTGGGATATGCCATAATTGCATAGCATTAACGATAGATATATATAGGAATAGGTGAGAACCTATAGAAGGGGGAAAACATCATTGAGTCAGACAACTGAGAAGCCGTTTCAAATTGGCGATATAGTTATGGACAACCGTGTCGTTTTAGCGCCAATGGCTGGAATTTGTAACTCTGCTTTCCGTTTAACTGTTAAGGAGTTCGGGGCAGGGCTAGTATATGCAGAAATGATTAGTGATAAAGGGATTGTCCAGAAGAACGAAAAAACACTAGGCATGCTTTATATCGATGAGCGTGAAAATCCACTTTCATTGCAAATTTTTGGTGGTGATAAGGAAACACTAGTGGAAGCGGCCAAGTATGTAGATGAAAACACAACCGCCGATATTATCGATATTAATATGGGCTGCCCAGTTAATAAAATTATTAAATGTGAAGCGGGCGCTCGTTTACTTTTAGATCCGAATAAATTATATGAAATGGTAGCGGCTGTTGTCGATGCCGTAAAAAAACCTGTCAGCGTAAAAATGCGTATTGGTTGGGATGATGAGCATATCTTTGCTGTTGAGAACGCACAAGCTGCAGAACGTGCTGGTGCTTCGGCGGTGGCTGTTCATGGACGTACGCGGGTACAAATGTACGAAGGAAAGGCGAATTGGGATATCATTCGTCAAGTGAAGGAAAATGTAAAAATTCCTGTGCTTGGTAATGGTGATGTAGAAACTCCTCAAGGTGCAAAACGTATGCTTGATACTACTGGGGTGGATGCAGTAATGATTGGGCGCGCTGCTTTAGGTAATCCTTGGATGATTTATCGTACAGTTCAATACCTTGAAACTGGTGAGCTAAAAGAAGAGCCAAGTGTACGTGAAAAAATTGATGTGTGTTTGCTTCACTTTGAACGCCTTATGCAATTAAAAGGAGAGAGTGTGGCAGTACGTGAAATGCGTAAACATGCTTCGTGGTATTTAAAAGGTATTCGTGGTAATGGTAAAGCGCGTAAAGAGATTAATCAAACAGAAACTGCAGTAGCGCTTCGTGCACTATTAAATGGACTTGTACAAGAATATGAAGAACTTGAATCTAAATTAATAGTACCGGAAGCAAAAGAATTAATTTATTAACTTTTTCAACGGGTGTCACGGAAATCGGAAAGGAGTTCTTAGAGGATGTTAGCCTAAAATCATCACATCCATGCGATAACGGCTAACTGACCTGGATCACGCACGCCTAAGCACAAAGCCGATTCTATGCCGAGGCATAATTGATTACGTTGAAAAGGCGTCTCACAGTTGGTTTTGAGACGCCTACTTTTCTGCTAACTTTAGTTTTTAGAATTATAAATTATTCCTCCTCTTATGGAAAATTACGTCGAAACAGATGATTACAGCAATAAAATTGTGTACAATAGAAATATTATGGACGTAAACGTAACGCGGACAATTTAATAAGGAGTGAAACAAGTGTCAAACATAGAAGAATTAAATGATCAGCTTTTGGTGAGACGCCAAAAAATGACAGCTATTCGAGAAAATGGTCAAGATCCATTTGGTAGTCGTTTTGAACGTACTCATTTATCAACAGAAGTACGTGAACAATTTGCAGATCAAACAAAAGAGCAGCTAGAGGAAAACCTACAAGAGGTTATTATTGCGGGTCGTATTATGACGAAACGTGGTAAAGGAAAAGCTGGCTTTGCACATATTCAAGATCTAGGTGGCCAAATTCAAATTTATGTTCGTCAAGATCACGTTGGCGAAGAAGCGTATGAATTATTTAAACAAGCTGACCTAGGTGATATCGTAGGGATTCGTGGTAATGTTTTCAGAACGCAAGTAGGAGAGCTTTCAGTAAAGGCTGAAGAGTTTACATTCCTATCAAAAGCTCTACGCCCTATGCCAGAAAAATTCCATGGCTTACAAGATGTTGAACAACGATATCGTCAACGTTATTTAGATTTAATGACGAATGAGGATAGTAAAACAACATTTATTACACGTTCTAAAATCATCCGTGCTATCCGCAACTATTTAGATAACACAGGATATTTAGAAGTAGAAACACCAATGCTTCATACAATTGCTGGTGGTGCAGCGGCTCGTCCATTTATTACACATCACAATGCGCTTGATATGGAATTATACATGCGTATTGCTATTGAACTGCATTTGAAACGTTTAATCGTAGGTGGACTAGAGAAAGTGTATGAAATTGGTCGTGTTTTCCGAAATGAAGGAATCTCAACACGCCACAACCCTGAATTTACAATGATAGAGCTGTATGAAGCTTATGCAGACTACAAAGATATTATGTCTCTAACAGAAAACCTTATTGCTCATGTAGCTCAAGAAGTTTTGGGTACTACCACAGTTCAATACGGTGAAGATGAGATTAACCTTGCTGTAGGTTGGAAACGAGTTCATATGGTAGATGCAGTAAAAGAAGCTACAGGTGTAGACTTCTGGCAGCCTATGACTAAGGAACAAGCTCAAGCACTTGCTAAAGAACATGGAGTAGAGGTTAAAGAAACACATGAGGTAGGACATATTATTAACGAGTTCTTCGAGCAAAAGATTGAGGAGACTCTTGTTCAGCCTACGTTTGTTTATGGCCATCCAGTGGAAATCTCGCCTCTAGCGAAGAAAAATCCAGAGGACGAGCGTTTCACTGACCGTTTCGAATTATTTATCGTTCGCCGTGAGCACGCAAATGCCTTTACAGAACTAAATGATCCTATCGATCAACGTGAACGCTTTGAAGCTCAGCTAGTTGAAAAAGCAGCTGGTAACGATGAAGCGCACGAAATGGACAACGATTTCATTGAAGCGCTGGAATATGGTATGCCTCCAACAGGTGGATTAGGTATTGGTATCGACCGTTTAATTATGCTTCTTACAAATTCACCATCAATTCGTGATGTATTATTATTCCCAACAATGCGTCATATTACTAAATAGTTGTTTTATGAATAGCGCAATGAAAAAGAATTGCTTCATATTATAGTGGACAATTGTGAATAAGCAGGAGCCGAGGTGCAGGAGATGCACTGAGGCTCCTGTTTTTTTGAAAGTTAAATTAAACGATGCCCTGATAAATTTGGATTTCAAATTAATGATCTAGACGCAACTATGCCGAGGTATAATTGATTAGGTAGGTTCAGACTGCCTCTAATGTCTTTAATAATACTGGACATTTTCCTTGGTGAAAGAATAGAGTATAGCTATAAATAGAATATACAATGGCTTCATTCGGTGAGAAATGAATGAAAGTCGGAGTCGGTATGGTGGAATGCTAGGGCGAGATTCCTGGTTTGCATCTGAAGCGATGATTTAGTATTAATTGGTTTATGTTTAAAAAGTTTAAATTGAAAAGAATTAATAAGGTGTTTAAACGGCAAATGAATATAGGGTATACTTTAAGAGTTCTATAATTTGCAGATAAAGTAGAAATAGACATTAATAGAAGTTTTATTGGAGGCTTATAATGAATTATAAAATCTTTAACAAACATGTATTTGAACAGGCGCAGCTACGTTCAGTTTCAGATGTTCAGTTAACTGAAGAAGAACTTGAAAATGGTATGAAATTAGCAGTTTCTAAGATAGATCCGACCCTATCTTTATATTTAGTGGATATAAACGGTCAGAAGAAATTTGACGTCCGTTGGGATGATTCTTCCGAAATCTTCAGTGGCTGGTATTCTGCGTGGGATAATTTCTCTTGGTGCCTGGATATAGTTGAGAAACAAGATAATTAATTTAAATTAGTAGATTTTTAGATTTAAGTTTTAAAAAACAATGTTGAATTCCGCATTGAAAAGGGAACAAGTATTATATCTTATTATGAAGCGGAACAATAAAGAAGTAACAAACATGAATAAGTAGGAGTCGAGGTGTAGGAGAATCACTTTGGCTCCTTTTTTCTTGATTGAGTATTGGTTAGTGCAATATGTAAATGACGTGTTAGAAGGGTGATGATGCATTCTAATGTGTAGGATCTTAGATGTTTTTCAAAGAAAGCTTGAGAAAGTATCCTTAAAAAGGGGCTATATTTTTAATAGAAGTAAGACTCTTCTTGTTTAGTTTGTTGAGATTTTCAAGAAAGAGATGTATAGTAAAACAAATAAAGTGGTATGCTAGGAGATTACAAGAGTTATTTGGTGCTCGAAAAATCGTAAAATAGCTTACTAATTCAAGATTTATAAAAAAGATAATTTTATAGCGGAAAAACACTTGCGAATGTATTAGATTCGTGATAAATTATTACTTGTCGTTAAGACGACGCAAGAAACAAAAACGAGTTCGAAAAAACATTAAAAAAGATGTTGACATCGAAATTCGAGAATGATATTATATAAGAGTTGTCACTTAACTTCTGAAACGAAGTTGGAAAACTTTTGAAAAAAGAGTTGACAACGAAAATGAAAAATGTTAAACTATAAAAGTTGTCAAAACAAAACGACAACGAAATGAACCTTGAAAACTGAACAAGCAAAACGTAATCAATAAAGTTTTTAGTAGCTAACCTTGAGTTAGTGAACAAAACAAAATTTTGGACATCAAACATGATGCCAGCAAAACAATTTGAGCTAATCAAATTTCTTTTTATGGAGAGTTTGATCCTGGCTCAGGACGAACGCTGGCGGCGTGCCTAATACATGCAAGTCGAGCGAACAGAGAAGGAGCTTGCTCCTTTGACGTTAGCGGCGGACGGGTGAGTAACACGTGGGCAACCTACCTTATAGTTTGGGATAACTCCGGGAAACCGGGGCTAATACCGAATAATCTGTTTTACCTCATGGTGAAACACTGAAAGACGGTTTCGGCTGTCGCTATAAGATGGGCCCGCGGCGCATTAGCTAGTTGGTGAGGTAACGGCTCACCAAGGCGACGATGCGTAGCCGACCTGAGAGGGTGATCGGCCACACTGGGACTGAGACACGGCCCAGACTCCTACGGGAGGCAGCAGTAGGGAATCTTCCACAATGGGCGAAAGCCTGATGGAGCAACGCCGCGTGAGTGAAGAAGGTTTTCGGATCGTAAAACTCTGTTGTAAGGGAAGAACAAGTACAGTAGTAACTGGCTGTACCTTGACGGTACCTTATTAGAAAGCCACGGCTAACTACGTGCCAGCAGCCGCGGTAATACGTAGGTGGCAAGCGTTGTCCGGAATTATTGGGCGTAAAGCGCGCGCAGGCGGTCCTTTAAGTCTGATGTGAAAGCCCACGGCTCAACCGTGGAGGGTCATTGGAAACTGGGGGACTTGAGTGCAGAAGAGGAAAGTGGAATTCCAAGTGTAGCGGTGAAATGCGTAGAGATTTGGAGGAACACCAGTGGCGAAGGCGACTTTCTGGTCTGTAACTGACGCTGAGGCGCGAAAGCGTGGGGAGCAAACAGGATTAGATACCCTGGTAGTCCACGCCGTAAACGATGAGTGCTAAGTGTTAGGGGGTTTCCGCCCCTTAGTGCTGCAGCTAACGCATTAAGCACTCCGCCTGGGGAGTACGGTCGCAAGACTGAAACTCAAAGGAATTGACGGGGGCCCGCACAAGCGGTGGAGCATGTGGTTTAATTCGAAGCAACGCGAAGAACCTTACCAGGTCTTGACATCCCGTTGACCACTGTAGAGATATGGTTTTCCCTTCGGGGACAACGGTGACAGGTGGTGCATGGTTGTCGTCAGCTCGTGTCGTGAGATGTTGGGTTAAGTCCCGCAACGAGCGCAACCCTTGATCTTAGTTGCCATCATTTAGTTGGGCACTCTAAGGTGACTGCCGGTGACAAACCGGAGGAAGGTGGGGATGACGTCAAATCATCATGCCCCTTATGACCTGGGCTACACACGTGCTACAATGGACGATACAAACGGTTGCCAACTCGCGAGAGGGAGCTAATCCGATAAAGTCGTTCTCAGTTCGGATTGTAGGCTGCAACTCGCCTACATGAAGCCGGAATCGCTAGTAATCGCGGATCAGCATGCCGCGGTGAATACGTTCCCGGGCCTTGTACACACCGCCCGTCACACCACGAGAGTTTGTAACACCCGAAGTCGGTGGGGTAACCTTTTGGAGCCAGCCGCCGAAGGTGGGATAGATGATTGGGGTGAAGTCGTAACAAGGTAGCCGTATCGGAAGGTGCGGCTGGATCACCTCCTTTCTAAGGATATTTTCGGAATACAAACCTAGGGTTTGTAAGATTACGTTTTGCGTTCAGTTTTGAAGGTTCATTCTTACGAATGAAACACTTCAAAACTTGTTCTTTGAAAACTGGATAAAACGACATTGAAATTGTAACAAACACATTAATTTTTTAAGTTTTTTTATAGGCTTAATAACTTGGTTAAGTTATTAAGGGCGCACGGCGAATGCCTTGGCACTAGGAGCCGAAGAAGGACGGCACTAACACCGATATGCTTCGGGGAGCTGTAAGTGAGCTTTGATCCGGAGATTTCCGAATGGGGGAACCCACTACGTTTAATCGCGTAGTATCTTGACGTGAATTCATAGCGTCTTGAAGGCAGACCCAGGGAACTGAAACATCTAAGTACCTGGAGGAAGAGAAAGAAAAATCGATTCCCTGAGTAGCGGCGAGCGAAACGGGAAGAGCCCAAACCAAGAGGCTTGCCTCTTGGGGTTGTAGGACACTCTATACGGAGTTACAAAAGAGCGAGTTAGATGAAGCGACTTGGAAAGGTCCGCCAGAGCAGGTAAAAGCCCTGTAGTCGAAAGTTCGTTCTCTCCTGAGTGGATCCTGAGTACGGCGGAACACGTGAAATTCCGTCGGAATCCGGGAGGACCATCTCCCAAGGCTAAATACTACCTAGTGACCGATAGTGAACCAGTACCGTGAGGGAAAGGTGAAAAGCACCCCGGAAGGGGAGTGAAAGAGATCCTGAAACCGTGTGCCTACAAGTAGTTAGAGCCCGTTAATGGGTGATAGCGTGCCTTTTGTAGAATGAACCGGCGAGTTACGATTACGTGCGAGGTTAAGCTTTAGAAGGCGGAGCCGCAGCGAAAGCGAGTCTGAATAGGGCGAATTAGTACGTGGTCGTAGACCCGAAACCAGGTGATCTACCCATGTCCAGGGTGAAGGTGAGGTAACACTTACTGGAGGCCCGAACCCACGCACGTTGAAAAGTGCGGGGATGAGGTGTGGGTAGCGGAGAAATTCCAATCGAACTTGGAGATAGCTGGTTCTCTCCGAAATAGCTTTAGGGCTAGCCTCGTGATGAGAATACTGGAGGTAGAGCACTGTTTGGACTAGGGGGCCATCCCGGTTTACCGAATTCAGACAAACTCCGAATGCCAGATATTTATACACGGGAGTCAGACTGCGAGTGATAAGATCCGTAGTCAAAAGGGAAACAGCCCAGACCACCAGCTAAGGTCCCAAAGTAATCGTTAAGTGGAAAAGGATGTGGCGTTGCACAGACAACCAGGATGTTGGCTTAGAAGCAGCCATCATTTAAAGAGTGCGTAATAGCTCACTGGTCGAGTGACGCTGCGCCGAAAATGTATCGGGGCTAAACGATTCACCGAAGCTGTGGATTGACATCTATGATGTCAGTGGTAGGAGAGCGTTCTAAGTGCGTTGAAGTCAGATCGGAAGGACTGGTGGAGCGCTTAGAAGTGAGAATGCCGGTATGAGTAGCGAAAGACGGGTGAGAATCCCGTCCACCGTATGACTAAGGTTTCCTGAGGAAGGCTCGTCCGCTCAGGGTTAGTCGGGACCTAAGCCGAGGCCGATAGGCGTAGGCGATGGACAACAGGTTGATATTCCTGTACCACCTCCTCACCGTTTGAGAAATGGGGGGACGCAGTAGGATAGGGTAAGCGCGCCGTTGGTTGTGCGCGTCCAAGCAGTAAGGCGTGTGTGTAGGCAAATCCGCACACTGTAACGTTGAGCTGTGATGGCGAGTCCGTATGGACGAAGTTCCTGATTTCACACTGCCAAGAAAAGCCTCTATCGAGGTGAGAGGTGCCCGTACCGCAAACCGACACAGGTAGTCGAGGAGAGAATCCTAAGGTGTGCGAGAGAACTCTCGTTAAGGAACTCGGCAAAATGACCCCGTAACTTCGGGAGAAGGGGTGCTCTTGAGCGTGCAAGCGCATGAGAGCCGCAGTGAATAGGCCCAGGCGACTGTTTAGCAAAAACACAGGTCTCTGCAAAACCGTAAGGTGACGTATAGGGGCTGACGCCTGCCCGGTGCTGGAAGGTTAAGAGGAGTGGTTAGCGCAAGCGAAGCTGCGAATTGAAGCCCCAGTAAACGGCGGCCGTAACTATAACGGTCCTAAGGTAGCGAAATTCCTTGTCGGGTAAGTTCCGACCCGCACGAAAGGCGTAACGATCTGGGCACTGTCTCAACGAGAGACTCGGTGAAATTATAGTACCTGTGAAGATGCAGGTTACCCGCGACAGGACGGAAAGACCCCGTGGAGCTTTACTGTAGCCTGATATTGAATTTTGGTACAACTTGTACAGGATAGGTAGGAGCCAGAGATCTCGGAGCGCCAGCTTCGAAGGAGGCGTCGGTGGGATACTACCCTGGTTGTATTGAAATTCTAACCCATGCCCCTTAGCGGGGTAGGAGACAGTGTCAGGCGGACAGTTTGACTGGGGCGGTCGCCTCCTAAAAGGTAACGGAGGCGCCCAAAGGTTCCCTCAGAATGGTTGGAAATCATTCGTAGAGTGTAAAGGCACAAGGGAGCTTGACTGCGAGACCTACAAGTCGAGCAGGGTCGAAAGACGGGCTTAGTGATCCGGTGGTTCCGCATGGAAGGGCCATCGCTCAACGGATAAAAGCTACCCCGGGGATAACAGGCTTATCTCCCCCAAGAGTCCACATCGACGGGGAGGTTTGGCACCTCGATGTCGGCTCATCGCATCCTGGGGCTGTAGTCGGTCCCAAGGGTTGGGCTGTTCGCCCATTAAAGCGGTACGCGAGCTGGGTTCAGAACGTCGTGAGACAGTTCGGTCCCTATCCGTCGTGGGCGTAGGAAATTTGAGAGGAGCTGTCCTTAGTACGAGAGGACCGGGATGGACACACCGCTGGTGTACCAGTTGTCTTGCCAAAGGCATCGCTGGGTAGCTATGTGTGGACGGGATAAGTGCTGAAAGCATCTAAGCATGAAGCCCCCCTCAAGATGAGATTTCCCATTACGCAAGTAAGTAAGATCCCTCAAAGACGATGAGGTAGATAGGTTCGAGGTGGAAGTGTGGTGACACATGGAGCTGACGAATACTAATCGATCGAGGACTTAACCACAATGTTTGAAACATTCAATGCACGTTTATCCAGTTTTGAAAGAACAAGAAAGTTTTAAAAAAAGCTTGCAATTATAACGAAATATGTTATAATAAATCTTGTCTTTAAAATAGTCTAGTGATGATGGCAAAGAGGTCACACCCGTTCCCATACCGAACACGGAAGTTAAGCTCTTTAGCGCCGATGGTAGTTGGGGGCTTCCCCCTGTGAGAGTAGGACATCGCTAGGCATAATACCCAGGAGGATTAGCTCAGCTGGGAGAGCACCTGCCTTACAAGCAGGGGGTCGGCGGTTCGAGCCCGTCATCCTCCACCATTTGCCGGTGTAGCTCAGTTGGTAGAGCAACTGACTTGTAATCAGTAGGTCGTGGGTTCGACTCCTATCGCCGGCACCATAGTTTTGAGCCATTAGCTCAGTTGGTAGAGCATCTGACTTTTAATCAGAGGGTCGAAGGTTCGAGTCCTTCATGGCTCACCATTTAAATTGCCAACAAAATATGCGGGTGTGGCGGAATTGGCAGACGCACTAGACTTAGGATCTAGCGCCGCAAGGCGTGGGGGTTCGACTCCCTTCACCCGCACCATATTTTAAATTTAATAATTGCCAGGATAAATAAATCTTATGCACATGCGGAAGTAGTTCAGTGGTAGAACACCACCTTGCCAAGGTGGGGGTCGCGAGTTCGAACCTCGTCTTCCGCTCCAAATGTGCCGGGGTGGCGGAACTGGCAGACGCACAGGACTTAAAATCCTGCGGTAGGTGACTACCGTGCCGGTTCGATTCCGGCCCTCGGCACCATTTTATTTTAATAATTAGCGCCCGTAGCTCAATTGGATAGAGCGTCTGACTACGGATCAGAAGGTTATGGGTTCGACTCCTGTCGGGCGCGCCAATATAACAAACGGGAAGTAGCTCAGCTTGGTAGAGCACTTGGTTTGGGACCAAGGGGTCGCAGGTTCGAATCCTGTCTTCCCGACCATTTCCTAAAAATAATATTAACTATGGGGCCTTAGCTCAGCTGGGAGAGCGCCTGCCTTGCACGCAGGAGGTCAGCGGTTCGATCCCGCTAGGCTCCACCATTTAACTTTAATGAACCTTGAAAACTGAACAAGCAAAACGTAATCAATAAAGTTTTTAGTAGCTAACCTTGAGTTAGTGAACAAAACAAAATTTTGGACATCAAACATGATGCCAGCAAAACAATTTGAGCTAATCAAATTTCTTTTTATGGAGAGTTTGATCCTGGCTCAGGACGAACGCTGGCGGCGTGCCTAATACATGCAAGTCGAGCGAACAGAGAAGGAGCTTGCTCCTTTGACGTTAGCGGCGGACGGGTGAGTAACACGTGGGCAACCTACCTTATAGTTTGGGATAACTCCGGGAAACCGGGGCTAATACCGAATAATCTGTTTTACCTCATGGTGAAACACTGAAAGACGGTTTCGGCTGTCGCTATAAGATGGGCCCGCGGCGCATTAGCTAGTTGGTGAGGTAACGGCTCACCAAGGCGACGATGCGTAGCCGACCTGAGAGGGTGATCGGCCACACTGGGACTGAGACACGGCCCAGACTCCTACGGGAGGCAGCAGTAGGGAATCTTCCACAATGGGCGAAAGCCTGATGGAGCAACGCCGCGTGAGTGAAGAAGGTTTTCGGATCGTAAAACTCTGTTGTAAGGGAAGAACAAGTACAGTAGTAACTGGCTGTACCTTGACGGTACCTTATTAGAAAGCCACGGCTAACTACGTGCCAGCAGCCGCGGTAATACGTAGGTGGCAAGCGTTGTCCGGAATTATTGGGCGTAAAGCGCGCGCAGGCGGTCCTTTAAGTCTGATGTGAAAGCCCACGGCTCAACCGTGGAGGGTCATTGGAAACTGGGGGACTTGAGTGCAGAAGAGGAAAGTGGAATTCCAAGTGTAGCGGTGAAATGCGTAGAGATTTGGAGGAACACCAGTGGCGAAGGCGACTTTCTGGTCTGTAACTGACGCTGAGGCGCGAAAGCGTGGGGAGCAAACAGGATTAGATACCCTGGTAGTCCACGCCGTAAACGATGAGTGCTAAGTGTTAGGGGGTTTCCGCCCCTTAGTGCTGCAGCTAACGCATTAAGCACTCCGCCTGGGGAGTACGGTCGCAAGACTGAAACTCAAAGGAATTGACGGGGGCCCGCACAAGCGGTGGAGCATGTGGTTTAATTCGAAGCAACGCGAAGAACCTTACCAGGTCTTGACATCCCGTTGACCACTGTAGAGATATGGTTTTCCCTTCGGGGACAACGGTGACAGGTGGTGCATGGTTGTCGTCAGCTCGTGTCGTGAGATGTTGGGTTAAGTCCCGCAACGAGCGCAACCCTTGATCTTAGTTGCCATCATTTAGTTGGGCACTCTAAGGTGACTGCCGGTGACAAACCGGAGGAAGGTGGGGATGACGTCAAATCATCATGCCCCTTATGACCTGGGCTACACACGTGCTACAATGGACGATACAAACGGTTGCCAACTCGCGAGAGGGAGCTAATCCGATAAAGTCGTTCTCAGTTCGGATTGTAGGCTGCAACTCGCCTACATGAAGCCGGAATCGCTAGTAATCGCGGATCAGCATGCCGCGGTGAATACGTTCCCGGGCCTTGTACACACCGCCCGTCACACCACGAGAGTTTGTAACACCCGAAGTCGGTGGGGTAACCTTTTGGAGCCAGCCGCCGAAGGTGGGATAGATGATTGGGGTGAAGTCGTAACAAGGTAGCCGTATCGGAAGGTGCGGCTGGATCACCTCCTTTCTAAGGATATTTTCGGAATACAAACCTAGGGTTTGTAAGATTACGTTTTGCGTTCAGTTTTGAAGGTTTATGACTAAATATAAAACTTCTAAGAGGGCCTATAGCTCAGCTGGTTAGAGCGCACGCCTGATAAGCGTGAGGTCGATGGTTCGAGTCCATTTAGGCCCACCATATATACCTCTTGGGGCCTTAGCTCAGCTGGGAGAGCGCCTGCCTTGCACGCAGGAGGTCAGCGGTTCGATCCCGCTAGGCTCCACCATTTTTTTGTTCTTTGAAAACTGGATAAAACGACATTGAAATTGTAACAAACACATTTATTTTTAAGTTTTTTATAGGCTTAATAACTTGGTTAAGTTATTAAGGGCGCACGGCGAATGCCTTGGCACTAGGAGCCGAAGAAGGACGGCACTAACACCGATATGCTTCGGGGAGCTGTAAGTGAGCTTTGATCCGGAGATTTCCGAATGGGGGAACCCACTACGTTTAATCGCGTAGTATCTTGACGTGAATTCATAGCGTCTTGAAGGCAGACCCAGGGAACTGAAACATCTAAGTACCTGGAGGAAGAGAAAGAAAAATCGATTCCCTGAGTAGCGGCGAGCGAAACGGGAAGAGCCCAAACCAAGAGGCTTGCCTCTTGGGGTTGTAGGACACTCTATACGGAGTTACAAAAGAGCGAGTTAGATGAAGCGACTTGGAAAGGTCCGCCAGAGCAGGTAAAAGCCCTGTAGTCGAAAGTTCGTTCTCTCCTGAGTGGATCCTGAGTACGGCGGAACACGTGAAATTCCGTCGGAATCCGGGAGGACCATCTCCCAAGGCTAAATACTACCTAGTGACCGATAGTGAACCAGTACCGTGAGGGAAAGGTGAAAAGCACCCCGGAAGGGGAGTGAAAGAGATCCTGAAACCGTGTGCCTACAAGTAGTTAGAGCCCGTTAATGGGTGATAGCGTGCCTTTTGTAGAATGAACCGGCGAGTTACGATTACGTGCGAGGTTAAGCTTTAGAAGGCGGAGCCGCAGCGAAAGCGAGTCTGAATAGGGCGAATTAGTACGTGGTCGTAGACCCGAAACCAGGTGATCTACCCATGTCCAGGGTGAAGGTGAGGTAACACTTACTGGAGGCCCGAACCCACGCACGTTGAAAAGTGCGGGGATGAGGTGTGGGTAGCGGAGAAATTCCAATCGAACTTGGAGATAGCTGGTTCTCTCCGAAATAGCTTTAGGGCTAGCCTCGTGATGAGAATACTGGAGGTAGAGCACTGTTTGGACTAGGGGGCCATCCCGGTTTACCGAATTCAGACAAACTCCGAATGCCAGATATTTATACACGGGAGTCAGACTGCGAGTGATAAGATCCGTAGTCAAAAGGGAAACAGCCCAGACCACCAGCTAAGGTCCCAAAGTAATCGTTAAGTGGAAAAGGATGTGGCGTTGCACAGACAACCAGGATGTTGGCTTAGAAGCAGCCATCATTTAAAGAGTGCGTAATAGCTCACTGGTCGAGTGACGCTGCGCCGAAAATGTATCGGGGCTAAACGATTCACCGAAGCTGTGGATTGACATCTATGATGTCAGTGGTAGGAGAGCGTTCTAAGTGCGTTGAAGTCAGATCGGAAGGACTGGTGGAGCGCTTAGAAGTGAGAATGCCGGTATGAGTAGCGAAAGACGGGTGAGAATCCCGTCCACCGTATGACTAAGGTTTCCTGAGGAAGGCTCGTCCGCTCAGGGTTAGTCGGGACCTAAGCCGAGGCCGATAGGCGTAGGCGATGGACAACAGGTTGATATTCCTGTACCACCTCCTCACCGTTTGAGAAATGGGGGGACGCAGTAGGATAGGGTAAGCGCGCCGTTGGTTGTGCGCGTCCAAGCAGTAAGGCGTGTGTGTAGGCAAATCCGCACACTGTAACGTTGAGCTGTGATGGCGAGTCCGTATGGACGAAGTTCCTGATTTCACACTGCCAAGAAAAGCCTCTATCGAGGTGAGAGGTGCCCGTACCGCAAACCGACACAGGTAGTCGAGGAGAGAATCCTAAGGTGTGCGAGAGAACTCTCGTTAAGGAACTCGGCAAAATGACCCCGTAACTTCGGGAGAAGGGGTGCTCTTGAGCGTGCAAGCGCATGAGAGCCGCAGTGAATAGGCCCAGGCGACTGTTTAGCAAAAACACAGGTCTCTGCAAAACCGTAAGGTGACGTATAGGGGCTGACGCCTGCCCGGTGCTGGAAGGTTAAGAGGAGTGGTTAGCGCAAGCGAAGCTGCGAATTGAAGCCCCAGTAAACGGCGGCCGTAACTATAACGGTCCTAAGGTAGCGAAATTCCTTGTCGGGTAAGTTCCGACCCGCACGAAAGGCGTAACGATCTGGGCACTGTCTCAACGAGAGACTCGGTGAAATTATAGTACCTGTGAAGATGCAGGTTACCCGCGACAGGACGGAAAGACCCCGTGGAGCTTTACTGTAGCCTGATATTGAATTTTGGTACAACTTGTACAGGATAGGTAGGAGCCAGAGATCTCGGAGCGCCAGCTTCGAAGGAGGCGTCGGTGGGATACTACCCTGGTTGTATTGAAATTCTAACCCATGCCCCTTAGCGGGGTAGGAGACAGTGTCAGGCGGACAGTTTGACTGGGGCGGTCGCCTCCTAAAAGGTAACGGAGGCGCCCAAAGGTTCCCTCAGAATGGTTGGAAATCATTCGTAGAGTGTAAAGGCACAAGGGAGCTTGACTGCGAGACCTACAAGTCGAGCAGGGTCGAAAGACGGGCTTAGTGATCCGGTGGTTCCGCATGGAAGGGCCATCGCTCAACGGATAAAAGCTACCCCGGGGATAACAGGCTTATCTCCCCCAAGAGTCCACATCGACGGGGAGGTTTGGCACCTCGATGTCGGCTCATCGCATCCTGGGGCTGTAGTCGGTCCCAAGGGTTGGGCTGTTCGCCCATTAAAGCGGTACGCGAGCTGGGTTCAGAACGTCGTGAGACAGTTCGGTCCCTATCCGTCGTGGGCGTAGGAAATTTGAGAGGAGCTGTCCTTAGTACGAGAGGACCGGGATGGACACACCGCTGGTGTACCAGTTGTCTTGCCAAAGGCATCGCTGGGTAGCTATGTGTGGACGGGATAAGTGCTGAAAGCATCTAAGCATGAAGCCCCCCTCAAGATGAGATTTCCCATTACGCAAGTAAGTAAGATCCCTCAAAGACGATGAGGTAGATAGGTTCGAGGTGGAAGTGTGGTGACACATGGAGCTGACGAATACTAATCGATCGAGGACTTAACCACAATGTTTGAAACATTCAATGCACGTTTATCCAGTTTTGAAAGAACAATTATTCTTTCATCAAGGGTTTCAAGATACGAGTAGTTCGAGGAAGAGATGGAGAGAGGAAAGGAGCGTACTCAAGTACGTGACTGACTGAACGACAGAAGCTGACGAAGAAATGCGACGTATATTGAAAGCCGAAAATAGTCTAGTGATGATGGCAAAGAGGTCACACCCGTTCCCATACCGAACACGGAAGTTAAGCTCTTTAGCGCCGATGGTAGTTGGGGGCTTCCCCCTGTGAGAGTAGGACGTCGCTAGGCAATCTAAAGTCTGAGAATTGTTTCTCAGGCTTTTTTAATTTTTAGGCTGTCTTATACAACAAATGTATAGGACAGCCTTTTATTTTCAGTCAACGAATGTATTTTCTGTGCGAAAGCGAAGCGACAGCAACAAAAGTGTTTTCTGTGCGAAAGCGAAGCGACAGCAACAACATTTCGCCAAGGAAAAATCTAAAATTCAAGAGCGTTTCGAAGATTATTTAAATAAGATTGGCTAACGGGTAGTTCACTTCCATCCTTTAGCGTGACAATAAAGTTGGAAGTAAGATCACGAGCCATTTTTTTTATGAAATGAATATTAACAATATAAGATCTGTGAATGCGAATAAAAGATGACGGTAGACGCATTTGAAGTTCTTTCAGTGTAATACTTGTTTTAAATTGTTCCCCCTCCACATAAAACCACGTTTTTTTCTGCAGGCTTTCAATATGAGAGATTTTTTCAATTGCAACAGGATTCCATTCCTCTTCTTGCTTTCCAGTTAAAAATTGAAAGGGCTCTACTTTCTTTTCGGTAAAGCTTGAAGGTAATACTACAACAAGTGCTGCAGGCACATTTAAAATGTTTATAGGGTAGCCTATCCCGTAATAGGGTGTTTCAAATAAGGAATTATCTAAAATGGCGTCTGTTCGTTTCCTTGTGCGTAGAACTTGCTCTGCAATGCTACCGGATTGTACTTGTTGACCTACCTCCAAATTGATGTTTTGATGTCCAGAATGAAAATAGATATAGGAGTTTTCGGCAGCAATTGCAATAGATGAATGGACTGGAACCCAGTCTTTTAACATTGAAATAAACTGTTGTGAAATATCTTTTGGCAAAGAATTAAACTCATTGTTCATTGTGAATATCCCCCTTGTTTGTAAACAGTTTACCAAATTTCGTCGCCGAAAAAAGCGGTTTCATCATTAAAATTTGGTATTTTATCTAAAAATAATGAAAATTCAGATGTTCTGTTATATATTAATTTACAACAAATAAACCTGTTATGGAACAGTAGATTAAAAGTTTTTTAACAGAGTATATTGTATACAAAGGGGAAGGTGGAATTTTAATATGTCAACACGTCAAGAAAAAATCCAAGCATTAGAAAAACAATGGGCAGAAAACCCACGTTGGGCAGGCATTGAACGCGGTTATTCAGCTGAAGAGGTTGTTAAGTTACAAGGTTCTGTTGTACTTGAACAAACTTTAGCAACTAAAGGTGCGGCTCGACTTTGGAACTCTTTACATGAAGAACCGTTCATTAATGCATTAGGTGCATTAACTGGTAATCAAGCTGTACAACAAGTGAAAGCCGGATTAAAAGCAATCTATTTATCAGGCTGGCAAGTAGCTGCTGATGCTAACCTTTCTGGTCAAATGTATCCTGACCAATCTTTATATCCAGCAAACTCTGTACCGGCAGTAGTTAAGCGTATTAACCAAGCTTTACAACGTGCAGATCAAATCGATCATGCTGAAGGACGTGTAGATCAATTTGATTGGTTCGCTCCAATCGTAGCAGATGCTGAGGCAGGCTTCGGTGGTCCTCTGAATGTATTTGAACTTGTAAAAGGCATGATTGAAGCTGGAGCTGCTGGTGTTCACTTAGAAGACCAATTAGCTTCTGAGAAAAAATGCGGTCACTTAGGTGGTAAAGTTTTACTTCCAACACAAAATGCTGTTCGTAACTTAATTGCTGCTCGTCTTGCAACAGATGTAATGGGCGTTGAGACGATTTTAATCGCTCGTACAGATGCTGACGCTGCTGATATGGTAACATCTGATATCGATCCGCGTGATGCTGAGTTTATTACTGGCGAACGTACTCCAGAAGGCTTCTTCCGTACAAAACCAGGCATCAAACAAGCGATTGCTCGTGGTTTAGCATACGCGCCATATGCAGATTTGATTTGGTGTGAAACTTCTAAGCCATCACTTGAGGAAGCTCGTGAATTTGCGGCAGCTATTCATGCTGAATTCCCAGGTAAATTGTTAGCTTACAACTGTTCACCTTCATTCAACTGGAAAGCGAATCTATCAGAAGAAGAAATCGCAGAATACCAACGCGAGTTAGGTAAGTTAGGATATAAATTCCAGTTTGTTACATTAGCTGGTTTCCATGCATTAAACCACTCTATGTTCGAGCTTGCGCATGATTATAAAGATAATGGTATGGCTGCATACTCTAAGCTACAACAAGCTGAGTTTGCATCAGAATCAAAAGGCTACACAGCTACACGTCACCAACGTGAAGTAGGTACTGGTTACTTTGATGACGTATCTCAAGTTATCTCTGGTGGTACTTCTTCTACAACAGCGATGGCTGGCTCTACTGAAACAGAACAATTCGTATAAGTTTCATAAAATACGTGTATTCCTAAATTCATAATCATAGATCTGTCTCCTCCGCTCCTCCTAAAGCGGGGGATGACTATTTAAAATCGCAAAGGTGGGGGAAACAACTGATGGAACAAGCAACAACAGGTAAGCTTAAAATTGTTGGGGAACAAAACGAGCAAACAAAAGAAATTTTAACACCAGAAGCCCTTGAGTTTGTTCTTGCCCTGCATGAAAAATTTGATGCTCGTAGAAAAGAGCTGTTAGAGGCTCGTCAAGAACGTCAAAAGCGTCTTGATGCAGGTGAGAAACTCGACTTCTTACAAGAAACAAAGCATGTTCGTGAGGGAGATTGGACAATTGCGCCACTTCCAGCAGATTTGCAAGACCGTCGTGTAGAAATTACAGGACCTGTTGACCGTAAAATGGTTATTAATGCTCTAAACTCTGGTGCAAAAATGTTTATGGCTTGCTTTGAGGATGCATCTGCTCCGACATGGGAAAACATGATTGGCGGCCAGATTAATATGCGTGATGCTATTAATAAGACAATTGAATTCACACAAGCATCCAATGGTAAAACATATAAGTTAAACGAAGAAACAGCTGTATTATTAGTTCGTCCACGTGGTCTTCATTTACTTGAAAAGCATGTACTAGTGGATGGGGAACCGATTTCAGGTAGTTTCTTTGATTTCGGTCTGTATTTATTCCACAATGCTAAAAATGCATTGGCACAAGGTACTGGGCCTTATTTCTACCTACCGAAGCTTGAAAGCCATTTAGAGGCTCGCTTATGGAATGATATCTTTGTTTATGCACAGGATTATATTGGAATTCCACAAGGGACAATTAAGGCTACTGTATTAATCGAAACAATTTTAGCAGCATTTGAAATGGATGAAATTTTATATGAACTACGTGAACATTCAGCGGGTCTGAATTGTGGACGTTGGGATTACATTTTCAGCTATATTAAACGTCTGCGCAATCAACCCGATGTAATTTTACCAGACCGCGGACAAGTGACAATGACTGTACCATTCATGAAGGCATATACGTCTTTATGTATTCAAACATGTCATAAACGTAATGCTCCTGCGATGGGTGGGATGGCAGCACAAATCCCTGTTAAGGGTGATGATGACGCGAATGCTGTGGCATTTGCAAAGGTTGCAGAAGATAAACGCCGTGAGGCAACAGATGGCCATGATGGAACTTGGGTAGCACATCCAGGTATGGTTGCAACGGCGATGGAACAGTTTGATGCGATTATGACGACGCCAAACCAAATCCATAAAAAACGTGAGGATGTAACTGTTGCAGCGGAAGATTTAGTAGCTGTTCCAGAAGGTACAATTACACTTGAAGGTCTTCGTGTTAACTGTAGTGTAGGGGTTCAGTACATCGCTTCTTGGCTACGAGGAAACGGAGCTGCACCGATTAACAACTTAATGGAGGATGCTGCAACTGCAGAAATCTCCCGTACACAAGTATGGCAATGGATTCGTCATCCAAAAGGTATCTTGGAGGATGGTCGTGGCATTACATTGGCATTCGTACTAGAAATCTTGGAGGAAGAACTTGTGAAAATTAAAGAGGCTGTTGGGGAACAAGCCTATAACAGCGGTCGCTATGATGAAGCTGCTGAGCTGTTTAAATCTTTAATTGAGCAAGATGAGTTTGCCGAATTCTTGACGCTTCCAGGTTACGAAAAATTAGCTTAATTTGCTTTCAGCAATCGCTGAAAGAAGTTAAAGCCTCCGGACGCAATTATGCCGAGGCATAATTGATTTGAAATACGAATCTACTAAACGAACATATCCAACTTTCCTAGATTGTTGTGGACTGAACTCGAATGCAGTCCACTCTAATTTTCTACTAATGTGACGAGCGGGGTCTGTTCCCCCGTTCCGTACTGAAAAATGAGCACGGTTACAAATTTATAAGGGGTCTACTTAAATAAAGAGATTTAAAAGGGGTGAAAGATGTCTTGCGGGCTTAGATGGGGAGCTTGTAAGGCATCTTTTTATCTTCATTCTAAGGAGGAGCGTAAAATGCGTAATAAAGAATTATTATTAGTTCCTGGACCAACTCCAGTAGTCGATGAAATTTATGATGCATTAGCAAGTGAAACGAGGGGACACACAGACCCACGTTTTGTTTCGATCTATAAAAATGCCATAGAACAAACAAAAAAATTATTACAAACAGATGGCGAGGTTTTTGTCATAGCTGGATCTGGAACACTTGCTATGGAAATGGCGATTGTTAATACAGTTGGCAAAGGAGAAAAGCTACTCGTAATTAGTCACGGTTATTTCGGTGACCGATTTACACCATTAGCCAAAGCTTATGGTATTCATGTAGAAGTACTACAGGCTGAATGGGGTAAGCAAGTTGAGATTTCTACAGTTGAAGAAAAATTAGCAGAGGGTAATTTTAAAGCTGTTACAATTACACATGCGGACACTTCTACAGGTGTAGTATCCGATTTGGATGCATTGGTATCCGTTATTAAGAAGGCTGGTGCACTAGTTATTTTGGATGGAGTTGTAGCGACAGCTGCTCTTGATGAAAATATGAGCAAGGAATATGGTCGTCCTGACTACAAATTAGATATTGTGTTAACAGGGTCGCAAAAGGCAATTGGTGTACCACCAGGTTTAGCGATTATCGCCTTCAATCAAACTGCTTTAAAGGCACGTGAGGCATTAGGGTCAATTCCGGCCTATTATAGCGACATTAAAAATTGGATTCCGGTAATGAATGACCCAGGGAAATACTTTGCAACGCCTCCGGTAAATTTAATTTATGCATATGATGTGGCGATGAACATTGTACTAGAAGAGGGGATGACAAAACGTGAGGCACGTCATGTCGCATATGGTTGTGCAATAAGAGCTGCATTATCCACGTATGGTATGGTGGCACTGGCCGAGGAAGCGGTTGCTGCACCGACACTTAGCTGTTTACTTTATCCTGAAGGGGTAGAGGATGCGAAATTCCGTGCAAAACTTGCAGAAAAAGGCGTGATAGTAGCTGGTGCACTAGCGCATTTAGCAGGAAAAGCCTTCCGTATTGGGCATATGGGCAATACAACCCCCGTAATGCTTGAAGAGGCAGTAAGATTAATAGGGGAAACATTAAATGAAGTAGGCTGCACAGTGGATATAGAACAAGCTGTTACATGTTTACAAGAAAAATTAGCTATTGTTGCGAAATAACTATTTGAAAAGAGATGTCATGAATCATGAGACATCTCTTTTTTTTGATTAATTAACTTCGGTGGGAACAAAGCCATCATAGCCTATATTGCCAAGGATTATTTAAAGGATGTTCATATTAAACATAAAATTGGCTCATCACCAAAAGTTGTGGATGAAATTTGTTAAGATGTATGCCTTGTATATAAATTGATCTTCGTTCCAACTGGGCGACTCTTTGGGGATCAGCGTCACAGATGAGACCCTGCAGCGTAGCGGATGTTATCTGTGCGAAAGCGAAACGACAGCAACAAATGTTTTATCTGTGCGAAAGCGAAACGACAGCAACAAATGTTTTATCTGTGCGAAAGCGAAACGACAGCAACAAATGTTTTATCTGTGCGAAAGCGAAGCGGCAGCGGCAAATGTTTTATCTGCGCGAAAGCGAAGCGGCAGCGGCAAATGTTTTATCTGTGCGAAAGCGAAACGACAGCAACAAATGTTTTATCTGTGCGAAAGCGAAGCGACAGCTACAAAGCGCCCAGTCGGAATGGAAATCAACCACACGTTAGGGGGATGAGCCATGAAATTGCAATATCCTTTTTTTATGCACAAAAAACGATAATTTGTTATATTGTTTATATAACAATTATGGAGATGATATGAATGTTTATTCAAATAGAGCCACAATCTGACGTTCCCATTTATGAACAGGTGACGCGGCAAATTATTGAAGGAATTGCAAGAGGGGATATGAAGCCGGGTGATGCTTTGCCATCTGTACGTAATTTAGCGGCTGATTTAGGTGTAAATATGCATACTGTTAATAAGAGCTATCATGAGCTAGAGGAGAAGGGGATTATTACAATTAGAGCCAAATCAGGTGCTATTATTCGTTCGGCAGAGGAGCGCGCCTTAACTTCTGAGCAATTACAGCAAATTGAAAAAAATTTAAAGCCTGTTGTGGCAGAAGGAATGGTGCTCGGCGCAACAGCAGAGCAAATCGAGCACATGATGAAAAAAGTATTTGCTGATTTGCAAATAGCAACAGAAGGGGTGTAGTACATGCTACTTGCTGTTTTTTCAACAATCTACATCATAACATTAGCTTTACAAGCGTTTGTTCCGTTTATAGTACGGGAAACGATTGTCTTTGGTGTGACTGTACCTGAACAAAACGTAAAACATCCCATATTGAGGGAAATGAACAAGCGTTATGCTCAAATTGTAGGAATTTCTGGTGTAATGTTGTTAATTGTTATGATTGTCAGCTATTATTACCTTGCACCGTCTGAGTTCATGCAAGGTAATTTGCTGCTTGGATGCTTATTTGCCATGCTTGCAGTCAGTATGACACTATATTGGGTGTACCATCAAAAAGTTTTAAAACTTAAAAAGCAAGAGCAATGGGGCTCGAATATTAAACAAGTTCGTGCAATTGACTTAACAGCACGAAGTCTTGATGAAATGCTTCCGTGGCCATTTTATGTAGTTCCTTTTGGTGTTACGGTGTTTTTAATTATCTTTACATTCCTTCATTATGATCAAATACCGAACAATATTGCTGTACACTGGGGGCCTAACGGTGAAGCGGATTCTTGGAGAAGTAAAACGTATTTTACTGCGCTTTCACTGCCGCTTGTTATGCTAATGATGCAATGTATGATGTGGGGGATTGTAGATTCCATTAAGCGATCGGCTATCAAATTGGCTGTTAATCGTAAAGATGAATCATTGGAAGATCAGTTAAAAAGTCGAAAATATATTAGTTGGAACATTATGTTATTAAGCTATGCCATAACTATATTATTTACAGTATTACAGTTAAGCAATATCTATCCTTCGATGACTACAGGAAATAGGCTGTTGCCGGTATTTATATTATTTTTATTACTCGTTCTTGGCTCAGTATTTGTTTACGCATGGAAAAAACGCAAGCTGAGGGTGGAGTATGGGGATAATATCGTTTCAGAGGTAATGGATGTTGATGAGGATTGCTATTGGAAGGGTGGATTAATTTATATGAATCGTCAAGATCCTTCCGTTTTTGTCGAAAAACGCTTTGGGGTCGGTTGGACGATGAATTTTGCAAATCCACGAGGCTATATCGTAATTGGTCTGCCATTACTTATATTGCTGTTGATTTCTTTCTTTTCGTTATAATATGGATGAAAGTAGTTATTAAAGATCTCCTCATTCCTATCGGGACAATGTACAACGTAAGACTCAATGGATGCTTGCAGATTGTCCGCGGTGGGGAGTGAACTTAAAATAGTGTACAGGATGGAGGTAAGGCTTGAATGAAAATTCTCGTTGTAGATGATGATGTACATATTTTGCAGCTAGTGAATATTTACCTGACAAGAGAGGGCTATCAGGTGTTGCAGGCGGAAAACGGACATCAGGCTCTTAAATTACTGGATGGAAACTTGCCTGATTTGGCTATTGTGGATGTCATGATGCCAGGAATGGATGGATTTACATTAACCGAAACATTGAGCCAGGATTACGATATTCCTGTTTTGTTATTAACGGCAAAGGGCGAGATTGAGGACAAGGAACGAGGGTTTTTGGCAGGCTCAGACGACTATGTTGTGAAACCATTCGAGCCTAAAGAATTACTGTTTCGCATAGCTGCCATATTACGTAGACTTGATAAGAAAAATCAGGTAACAATCCAGGTGGGTAGGCTAGTTATTGATCGTCGAAGCTTTGAAGTTATCATTGGGGACGATACACTCGTTCTGCCTTTAAAGGAATTTGAGCTATTGGCATTACTAGCATCTCGCCCGAATCAGGTGTTTACACGTAGTTATATTATGGAACAGGTGTGGGGCTATGATTATGATGGAGATGAGCAAACTTTAAATACACATGTGAAGCGGATCCGTGAGCGTCTGCATCGTTATGAAACAGATGTTGAGATTACAACGGTACGTGGTGTAGGCTATAAGCTTGAGGTTATTGCATGATGAAAACGTTATATAGTAAGTTTGTTGTCACGACTTTGCTCGTTATGATAGGAAGCTTGTGCATCGGTTTTTTAGCAACAAATACTTATTATCACCAAGTTATAAAGGAAAAAAATGATGCTAAAAATGTGAATATTGCGCAGGATATTGCGAAATACATCGAGACAGCAAAACCTAAAGATTTAGATAATTATTTCAAAACTCTTGGCGAAATTGGTTATCAAACTTATGTAACGACTGGTGATGAAGGGCAATTTTATGGTGGTAAATATCGTGATAAAACACTGTCATCCAATACTGTTAAGCATGTTTTAGACGGGGAAATTTATCATGGTATGCGCGATTTTCCAAAAGAGACTTTTATGACAGGCTTTTTTGCGAATGAACTAATTAATACGATAGGTGTGCCATTTACATATGAAAATAAGCATTATGCACTGTTTATAAGACCGGATATTCGCTTGTTATTCTCTGAGGTGCATACGATACTCGGTGGGCTTATTCTTGTGATGGCAGTACTTAGTTTATTGTCAATGCTACTATTTGCAAAAGCACTAATTCGCCCTATTACACAGTTAACAGAGGCAACACATCAGCTTGCACATGAAAAGTTCGATACGTTACTGGATATAGATCGAGCGGATGAGATTGGACAATTAGCAGTTAGCTTTAATGTCATGACAGAAAAATTACAGGAAAATGATCGAATACGTAAAGAGTTTATTAGCAATGTATCCCATGATTTTCAGTCGCCATTGTTGAATATCCAAGGCTATGTTGATTTGTTAAGGAATCCCTTGCTGACCGACAAAGAAAGGCAGGAATATACGACGATTATTGAGCTAGAAACGAAGCGTCTGTCGACATTAACGAAGCAATTACTTTTACTAACATCACTCGACCAATCTACAAGGTTGTTAAAGTGTGAGCCTTATCGAGTAGATGAGCAATTGAAGGAAACGGTAAGAAAATATCGCTGGCAGCTTGAGGAGGCAAATGTACAATTATCGTATCAGCTTGAACCAGTAACATATGATGGGGATGCTGGGCTATTACAAAATGTTTGGGACAATTTATTGACGAATGCCATTAAATATAATGTCGTAGGCGGGGAAATTCATGTTCACTTGCAAGAATCCCCAACCTCAGTTGAAGTAATCGTTGAGGATAGTGGTATAGGGATGACTGCTGATCAATTACAAAAGGTATATGATCGCTTTTATCGCGCGGATGCTTCTAGAACAAAGCAAGGTACTGGGCTTGGACTAGCCATCGTAAAGCAAATTGCTGAGCTACACGGAGGAACGGTTCAAATGGAAAGTACAATTAATTCGGGTACAAAGGTTCGAATCGACTTACCCAAATTGTAATGAGGAGTTCATATAAAGTTCATGTTCATGGGATACACTACTGAATAAGTTGAAAAAACTTAGGAGGAGTTAACGTATGGAACAAAAATGGAGTTTACGCCTTATTCGTCTTGCTGCAATTTTTGCCTTATTTGGTACGTATCTAGGCTCACATATGTCTGGTTCTGGTAGTTATGAATATAGACCGATACACGCCCACGTTTTATTAGTTGGCTGGTTAAGTATGTTTGCATGGGGCATTTTCTATCGTGCCTTCAAAGTGAAATCACAAAAATTAGTAGCTGCACATGGTTGGACAGCAATTATCGGTGTTTTTGGCTTAACAATCGGCATGTGGTTCTACAATATAAATCCATTTAATTTTAACCCAACATTTACATTGGTCTTCTTTATCGTAGGTGGGACAACATTATTAATTAGCTTTGCTTTATTTATCTTTGTAACATTTATGGTAAATCAAAAAGAAGAAATGAAGAACTAGAAAAAATACCGTGTCACTGTCTTTATTAAGAGGTGGCACGGTATTGTTTATGAAGAACAGTTTTATTTGGTTTTTCGCCAAAGGTTCGGTATGATATTTATTGAAATATATACCATATATAAGTTGATTGGAGTGGAGACTGGGCGACTCCTTGGGGATCAGCGTCACAGATGAGACCCTGCAGCGCAGCGAAGCGGCTCATCGGGCGCCCCCAGGAAAGCGCCCAGTCGGAACGGAAATCAACCCCACGCTATGGTAATGTCCTTTATTTTATATTTTCAAGTGACTTTTTAAGCCATTTTGTTGCCTCAGTATAATCCTGTGCAACACCGTGTCCTTTTTTGTAAAGCATACCAAGCTGGAATTGTGCCTTTTGATGACCTTGTTTGGCGGCCAGTCGATATAGTTGGGCTGCTTTCGCAAAATCCTTCGGTACCCCTTGTCCATGACTATGCATTTGAGCTAATTGGTATTGTGCTTTTGCATGGCCCTTAGCGGCAGCTTGTTCAATCCATTTTGCTGCCTCAGTATAATCCTGTTCGACACCTTTTCCTTTATCAAATAAATTACCGAGCTGATATTGAGCACCTGAATGTCCTTGAATAGCTGCTAGTCGGTAGCAGCGCCGTGCCTCTTCTAAGTCCAGTTCGATCCCCAACCCGTGCTCATATAATAACCCTAATTGATATTCAGCCTGAATATGAGACTGATCAGTAGCGGCTCTCCACCATTTTATTGCTTCAACATAATTCAATTCAGCTTCATATAATAATCCGAGCTCGTACTGAGCATCAGCATAGCCCTTTTCAGCAGCAGCTTTGAAGTATGGGAAAGCTTTGTCTGGTTGCTGAAGTTGGTATACATAAATACGTCCAAGCTCAAAGCCTGAACTTATATGTCCATTGTTAGCGGCAAGCTGTAACCATTTTTCAGCTGAAGCTACATCATTTTCTTTGACATAAAGCACACCGAGACAGTATTGAGCATTTAAGTGTCCTTTATGTGCAGCGAGCTTAAACCATTTTATAGCCTCTACACGATCTTGAGGTATACCTTGACCAGTGTTATATAGCACAGCTAATTGAAATTCAGCATTTGTATGGTCTTGAAGAGCAGCAAAATGAAGCCATCTCGCAGCTTCTTCAAAATTTTGCGAGATCCCACGGCCTTTAAGATACATATAGCCAAGATTATACTGAGCACTTGCATCGCCAGCTAATGCAGCCATTTCAAAGTAAGCTATAGCTTCCTCATAGCTTTGTTCAACACCAGTCCCATTATGATAAAGGAAGCCCAGATTATTTTGAGCACTTGTATTCCCCTGATTGGCCGCTAACATGTACCATTTTGCTGCTTCGGCAAAGTTCAGTGGCATACCAAGTCCTTGATTGTATAGAACACCCAGATTGTACTGAGCATCTGCGTTCTCTAAATTTGCAGCAGCTTTGTAATATTGAGCGGCTTCTTCATAATTTTGTACAACACCATGGCCTAAATGATAGAGCACACCTAAGCTATAAAGTGCGTTTGCATCATTTTGCGCAGCGGCTCGTTTATACCACATTTTTGCCATTGCATAATCTTTCTTTACACCACGGCCTTGATTATAGAGAGCGCCTAAATTATATTGAGCACTTACATTTCCTTGTTTTGCAGCAAACTCAAACCAGCTTGCAGCATTTTTATAAGCCTCGGTTGATTGGTCATCTTGAAGTAGCATATTTACATCAAAAGCTGAAGTAATATCTTCAAAGGGGCCAATGCGAATCAATTTTGCCTTTAAGCTACGGTCATAGCGTTCAATAAACCATTCTACAATATCACTTATATAATCAAGAACAATTTTTGCCGCCTTTGCCTCCACGATTTCACTACTATTATTAGAAGTCATTTTGTTTACAAGATTCATTAATAAATAAATGCGACGTGGATGTATTTTTGCAACAAAGCTACGATTATTGAGTAATGATCGAATATTTTTTAGCTTCGGTTCTGATTGCATTTCCAGCTTATAAAGCTCATATAAAATTTCCTCCAGTACAAGGAGTGATTTTTGTAGGGATATAGCTGGCTTTGAAACAGCAAGCGAGCTAGCATCCTGCAAATTTTTAGATAATTTAATAAGGGACAAAGCTTTTAATTTTTTACAATGATCTTGGAGAATTTCATATTGAAATGACAATAGTACTCACCGCTTTCATAAAAATGGGTCATCACCATAACGAGGGGTTGATTTCCGTTCCGACTGGGCGCTTTGTTGCTGCCGCTTCGCTTTCGCACAGCTAAAACATTTGTTGCTGCCGCTTCGCTTTCGCACAGCTAAAACATTTGTTGCTGCCGCTTCGCTTTCGCACAGCTAAAACATTTGTTGCTGCCGCTTCGCTTTCGCACAGCTAAAACATTTGTTGCTGCCGCTTCGCTTTCGCTACAGAAAACATTTGCCGCTGACGCTACGCTTTCGCGCAGAGCAGAGCTTCCTGGGGGCGTCCGATGAGCCGCTTCACTCGCGTTGCTCGCTCCAGGGTCTCATCTGTGACGCTGATCGAGGGCACTGAAAAACTCATCAAAATTAAAATTTTTTAACTCAAAAAAAATATCGGGCGCCATTTCATCCTTTTTTAGGAAGGGGTCGTCCGATTTCTTTCATTATTCTTTGCTTTTTTCGTTCATTAGTTTTAAAATTCTCTTCATATTCACGACAAATAGCGTTGCGGCTGCTTGTATTTGCATACCAAATAGACCCGTGGCGTTTGCTTGATTATACCCGTGTCTGTTTTTTATTTCACTATTCTTTGCTTCGATTTTATAGCGTTCTTTTGCCAATTGTTTAAAGGATTCCGTTTCCTGAAACACTTCTTGTTCTATGTGTTCATTTGACAGAAGAGAAACTGAATAACTTTTTGTTTTCGCTCCTTCTTTATAACACCCTTCTTTTAAAGGACAAACTTTACATTTTTCTATATCAAAGAAATATTTTAATTGTGTATTTTGCGTGGAATTCTTACGCTTTTTAATACTTTTACTCTTTGCTAAATGTCCAGCAGGGCACACATATAAATCGGCATCTTTATTAAACTCAAACTTACTTTCTTGCTTCCGTTGACCGTTCGTAATAACAGGATGTAGCCTTGAAATGAGTTGAATCTCTTTCTTTTTTGTGTATAATAAATTCTCTTTACCAGAATACGCTGTATCTCCAAGAATGGTGTTCACTTCTATGCCTGCTTGCTCACTCTTCTCTACTAGCTCTTGTAAATAATTCCCGTCACTTTTTTCACCTGTTGTTACAACTACTGCTGTTATAAGTCTTTCATCACTCATTGCCAAATGTGTTTTATAACCAAAGAAAGGATTCTCTTTAGATTTATAACCGACACGTGCATCAGGATCAGCTGAGTAATTTATTTTAAGCTCATAATCTTCAATAACTTCTTTGAGGACATTTACTTTTTCTTGTACACTTGGTATTTGAGCAATAGCCTTATTTTCTTCTATTATTTGAATGACTTGGTGACAATAGTCCACTTCTTTTTGGATATCTTGAGAAGTCGGTTTAGTGGGAAATTTTGATTTCATTGTTTCATCGAATTGATACACGGCTTTTCGTACCTGTTTTGATTTCTCTTGTAAAAACTCTTTCGGGGACTTCTGTTGGTAGCGTGCCTTCGTATGTGTTGCGTCTACAATCAATGTTTTACTTTTTAAAACACCCTGTGCAATAGCTAGTTCTACGGTTTTGTGAATGAGTAAATCTAACAATTGGACATCTTGTAAACGTAATCGACGGAATTTTGTTAAAGAACTTGCCTCAATAACACCTTCTTCTGGTGCCATATCTAAAAAATATTTAAAGGACATATCATATTTAGAACGTTCTACTACATCAACATCAGAAATATCATAAATTGCCTTAAGTAATAAATATTTGAACATACGAATAGGTGAAATAGCGTAACGACCATTATCTAGACAATATTTAGTCTCTAATTCCTCTAAAACAAAAGTAAAATCAATTAATTCCTTCATTTGACGAAGCATATTATCTTTTGGCACAACTAAATCATAGATTGCCATATGAGGACTAAGAGCAAGCGTTTCTTGTTTGGAAAGCATAAAAAGCACCACCTAAAATGAACAGTATACTAATAATTATAGATGAAAAAGAAAAGGAAGTAGAGAAAAAATTCGCTACTTCCTTTATCTAACCACTTTTTCAGTGCCCTCGACGCTGATCCCCAAGGAGTCGCCCAGTCTCCACTCAACCTATATGGCATACGTTTTAACAAATGTCATCCACAACTTTTGGTGATAAATCATAAAAATATTCTTTTTTCATATATCGGGAAAATATCGATATTATTGATACATTAGGGTTATCAGTTGAATTGCCCTTGTTAAATGATACTATTTGATATAAGGATATTCGTTGAAATTCGTAGTAGATATTGCTAAAAAGTGCAGCTACCAAAGTTCCGCTGTATAGTGATCCGGGGGATAGAAATGATGAAAAATATTGTAGCAATTATACCAGCCTATAATCCACAACATTCACTTATAACCTATGTCCATCAATTGTTAGCCACCACTATTAGCCAAATTATTATTGTCAATGATGGTAGCGATCAAAAATATGCAGGTATTTTTGAGGAGTTGAAAAAGATTGACTGCTGTCGAGTGCTTGAGCATGACCACAATATTGGTAAGGGTGGGGCATTAAAAACAGCATTTGCCTATGTAAGGGAGCAAAGGGGCGCTTTTCAAGGTGTGATTACAGTAGGTGCTCATAGCCAACATACGTTACAAGATGTAAAGCTAGTTTTAACGATGACAAAGGTATTTTCTGAAGGAATTGTGCTAGGAGTCCGTAACTTCCATTCTTCTGACAGCACTCTTTTATCATACTGGGGTAATCGTGCAACAAGCTTATTTTTTGAGCTTCTTTATCATAGAAAGCTAATGGATACACAAACAGGCTTACGTTTTATTTCTATAAAGGAGCTACCATGGCTGATGAAAGTAAAAGGTGAGCGATATGACTACGACACAAATATGTTAGTTGCTGCACTTAAAAGGAAGTGTCCAATTTTTGAAGTAGAGATAGGACAGTTACGAATAAAGAAAAATACAGTTATTCAGTATGATGAAATAACAAATGCAAGGTCAATTATTGCTAAAATGCTTAAGAATTACTTAAAACCAAGGAATAAGTAGGTTTAATTTTGAAATAATGTGCTAGGATAAAAAATAATAATTACTCATGAACGTAGCGAGTATAGGAAAGAAGGGGCAATAATGATGGAATATTCAGATCAAGTGAAAAATCGTGTGAAACGGATGGAAGGCCAGCTACGTGGAATTTTAAAAATGATGGAAGAAGGAAAAGATTGTAAGGCAGTTATTACTCAATTATCGGCAGTACGTTCAGCAGTAGATCGTACAGTAGGTGTAATTGTTAGTACGAATCTTTTAGAATGTGTACAAAATGCTGAAGGTGACGGCGAGAAAATGAATGAAGCTATTCAGGAGGCCGTCAATTTAGTAGTGAAAAGTCGTTAACATAGAGCGAAGCCTGCTTAGATGGAAAAGGCTATAGAAACTCACTAAAAACAGGTGGGTTTTTATTTTTTTGCAAAAATCGGTACTAATATTTTATTATAGGGAGTTTTGACCTATTCTATAAAGTAAAATCGGTAGTTGAAAGTCATAGTTAGTGAACTTGTACGATAGATTTGTAGTTACTTTTTCTGCTATCCTAATTACAGGATATAACAAACGGGAAGGTGATTTATTATGAAGAAATGGTTGATAAGCGGGGTAGCATTACTAATGTTAAGTCCAACAGCAGCATATGCTAAAAATACAGACGCACATCCAGTAAATACTTCACCAGTTATTAATGTAGTAGCAGATGCCAAAGTAACAACTTGGGATCAATTCACAAAAGAAATCGCAAAACAATTAAATAATTTCGAACCAGAGATTAAAATTACATATAGCGGTCCAATGACTGATTTCAGTAAAAAAATTATGGAGACCTTTGAAAAGGCACAAGAGCAAGCGGTCTATGCAAGTGGTCATATGGAAAGCATGACTGTTTCTGCAGATTCAGCAGGCAATGTGACATATAAAATAAAATATTTCACAGACAAAAAACAAGAAGCGGCCGTACAACAAAAGATTGATCAAGTATTAAAAACAATTATTAAGCCTTCAATGAAAGAATTTGAAAAAGTAAAAGCGATCAATGATTATATTGTTTCAAATACTGCATATGGCACTAAAACAAGTGCTAGTCCTCATGGTGCATATGCATTACTAATGGAAGGACAAGCTGTATGTCAAGGCTACGCTTTAACAACTTATAAAATGTTGGAGCAAGCAGGAATCGAATCCAAGTATGTAGTAGGCTATGTTAATGGTAATCAGGCACATGCGTGGAATTTAGTGAAGGTTGATGGTAAGTGGTATCATTTAGATACAACATGGAATGATCCACTACCAAATCGCGTCGGCTCTTCTTCATATGATTATTTTTTAGTAAATGATGCACAGCTAAAGAAAGACCATAAGTGGGAAGCTTCAGATTATCCTGCTGCAACAAGTACAACATATAGCTATATGCAAAATGTTCATTTCGCATATGAAGTTAATAATACATTGTACTTCAGTAATACAGCGGATAACGATAAATTGTACAAGCTTGATTTAACAAACGGTAAGAAAACAAAGGTAATGGATAAACGTGCCTTGTACATCACAGGATCAGACAACAATTTATATTTCAGTGATTACAGTAACAGTGGTTACTTAACAAAATTAAATCTTCAAACATTAAAAACTGAGGTGCTTGTGAAGCAATCAGTTGCTAACTTAAGCGTTAGTGATAATCGTTTAAATTATAATGTTAATGCAAAAGAACAAAATCTTAAAATAAACTAAGCTTCAACTATCTTTATAAAATGAAAGCACAAGGACTTCCGAGTAAGCCCTTTGTGCTTTTTTTGTATATAATGAAAACAGGAAAACAGTCGGAGGTGAGCATTTTGTGGAAAAAATTAGCCATTATCGTAATTATCGTTATTTTTATTGACCCTATTTATACAGCTGGTAAAGCGGTTGTACAACAAGTGATAACTTGGGCAAATAATGATGAAATAGAAACGATGCTTCTCTCAACGAAGGAAAAAATTATAGATGCCACTGCTAAACTTTCAGAGAATGCCTCAATTGAAACGGCCACACCTGTAGAAGAACAGCCGGAAGAAAAGGTACCCGTTACAGCTCCTACTTCTAAAACACCTGAAGCAAAGTTAGTTGTAACAAATGCAAAGGAAATGGCTGATGCGATGTATGCGTACTACAGTAGTTTTTCACCTACGTTTGAGATTCAATATAAAGGAGATACACAACGGATTGAAAAGATTGTGGAGGAAGCCTATGAAAATGCGACAAAGCGGGATGATTATGTATATGGGCATATTAGCAAACGTTCAATTCGTTTTGAATATGGAGGAAATACAGCCACTATTTTTGGTGAGCAAAGTTATTTAATGACACCTGAACAGGCCGCATCTGTTGAAATGAAAGTTCAAGAGATTGTAGCCTCTATCAATAAAAAATCATTAAGTGATGTAGAGAAGGTTAGGGCTGTCAATGATTATATTGTTGCCAACACTGCCTACACAGACCAAACCAATTCAAGCCCACATAGCGCATATACAGTGCTGGAAGAACATGGTGGTGTTTGTCAGGGCTATGCATTGTTGGCTCATACGATGTTACAAAAGCTAGGGATAGAAACAAAATATATAGTCGGCTATGTCGGACAGCAAGGACATGCTTGGAATTTAGTAAAGCTTGATGGTCAATGGTATCATCTTGATACTACATGGAATGATCCAGTACCTGATCGTAAAGGGGCGATTCGCTATCAATATTTTTTAGTGGATGATCGAACGATGGCAAAAGATCATAAGTGGATTGCTGAAGACTACCCGAAAGCAACGAGTACAACGTATAACTACTTTCACGATATAGATTTCTCTACACAGGTAGGACAGCAAATTTTTTATAGCAGTGTTTCTGATGATAATAAATTGTACGTGCTTGATCTGAAAACAGGTAAATCGCAGCGTGTTTCCCGTTCGCGTGCACAATACATTGTTTATGCAGATGGTTGGCTATATTTTAGTAATTATTCACAAGGAGCGTATTTAACGAAAATTCGCCCGGATGGAAGCGGAGAGCAAATATTAAATCGGGAAGATACGAAGGATTTATTTGTGAAGGATGGCTATTTATATTTCACGACAAATGAACTGAAAAAAATGGCGCTTTAAGGGTGATCAATGAAAACGATCTCCGTGCAGGGTATCGCCTGTCTCACTTTTAGTGGGGGAAGCTTTATTCCTCGACGAAAGCGAAGTGACAGCAACACGGTTTTTGTCTGTGCGAAAGCGAAGCGACAGCAGCACGGTTTTTGTCTGTGCGAAAGCGAAGCGACAGCAACACGGTTTTTGTCTGTGCGAAAGCGAAGCGACAGCTACAAATGTTTTATCTCTGCGAAAGCAAAGCGTCAGCAACAAAGCGCCCAGCCAGAACGGAAATCAACCCCTCGTTTTGCCGAAGAGCCATATTTTATTTAATAGAGCATCCTAATTTCATTGAACAAAATAGTTTTCAACAACATGAAAGGCCTATGACATTACAGATTGTCATAGGCCCTTTTTGTTCGCTCTATAAGATAATAGATTGGTTGGTGCTGACACAGGGAAACTTCGATTTGCGGATACATCGACTTCATTTCCTGTGAAAAAGTTTTAAAAATTAATGGATTATGCTTAATGGCACCACCATTACAATAAAGAGTAAATGCTTCTCCTTGATAACCAACTTTTTTCAACACGGCGCATGCAAGGAGCACTAATTCCTGAGCAGCACGCATTGATATTTGAATGGCACATGAATCCTTTTGGGTCACGGCATCTGCCAAAAAGGCTCCCATTTTTGCAAGCTGTGCATTTGTGTAAGATGGACGGAACAGCCATGTAGCTAGCTCTGTAACATCTTGGATCCGTAAGTAATCATAGACTGCATCTTTTAATAGGGTCGGCTCACCACGCCCGTCTTCCATTCGGAAAATGGCGCGTATAACCTCTTGCCCTAACCAATAGCCACTACCTTCATCTCCGGCACGATGTCCCCAACCACCTGCACGTACTATTATTTGCGAGCCATCAAATGCGTACGCAATGGCTCCTGTTCCAGCTATGAGTAAAGCGCCTGTCTGTTCAGCCGTAACACCTAGTAAAGTGGCCTGTGCATCATTTTCAATAATAAGCATATCTATCTTTAATTGTAGTGCTGATATTACGCTATGAACGATTGCTGACACGATTTCATGATCTTTGGGAGAATCAATCCCAGCCATTGCAAAGGTAGCTACAGATATATTTGAGCACTCTTGCTTTTGCAAAAAGTCCTGTACATGGGCCAATAACGCATGCAATATTGCTGTAGCAGATTCAGCACCGATTGCTTGATAATTCGAGCCACTCGTTGATTTTGTATATTTTATTTCACCTGACTCGGCATGTACGACCGCACATGCCGTTTTTGTAGCACCACCGTCAATAATAAGTAGCCATTCCATCATTGATTCCATTCCTCTATAAATACAGTTAATTGTTTTTCTGCCTCAACAATTATAGACTCTTTCAAACGAATCCATTCATAAAGGTTCTGAGCATTTTCCTTGGAGCGTTCAAGAGAGGCTTTCATCGTTACGGGTGCTGGACCACCAGGTAATGTACGGACAGCAACAAAAGTCTCTGGTTTTAATGTGTTATAAAAATCTTCTTCAGAGATTTTTAAGGGCTTACCAGTAATCAATTTGGATTGCATATTCGCTAGACCCCATGTAAGACTTGCTAGAGATTCCTCGCCATGAGAGAGTAAGACCTTAATACATTTACTAACAATACTATGTGCTTGGCGGAATGAAATCCCTTCAGAACGCACTAATGTATCGGCAAGCTCAGTTACATTGGCAAAGCTATTTTCTGCTCGATTTCTTAGTTTTTTCTTGTTCACATTCATTGTCACAACAAGCGAACCAAATAGTTTGTAAATACCTATTAAACGGTCGATAGCACGCCATAAATATGGTTGCATATCATCTTCTGTGTCCACGATATCTCCAAACGGTGTATTATGTACCATTTGTAATACTGTACTAGCATCACCAACAACCGCAGATAGCAATGAACGTGTATGCTCTATCGAAACAGGATTACGCTTTTGCGGCATGATCGAGCTAACTTGCACGTACGGGCTCGCCAACGTAAATGCATTGAATTCCTGTGTAGCCCACAGTAGGAAATCCTGGGATGTACGGCCAAGATTAAGAGCTGCAAGCTGAACGATACTCGCCGCTTCTGCGATATAATCTGCACCAGCAACAGCATCCCATGCATTTTCGATAATATCATCAAATGCCAATAACTCACGCATGCGCTCACGATTAATATTGAAGCCTGTTGTCGTTAATGCTGCTGCTCCCATACTGCTACGATTCACCGTTTTATAAACATGCTGCAAGCGTTCAAAGTCTCGTTCAAGTTGATCGATGACAGCTTTCAAATAATGGGCAAAGGTTGTTGGCTGTGCCTGCTGTGTATGTGTATAGCCAATCATAATCGTATCAACATGCTCTTCAGCAGCTGCGATTAAATCATCCCGTAATGTCAGTAATTCTCGCATAAGCAATAACAATTTTTTTCTTAAAGTCATTCGATAGATGGCAATGCCCATATCATTACGACTTCTACCTATGTGAAGATTCCCGGCAACATCGCCAGCAAGCTCTATTAATTTATTTTCGATGCGGAAAAATAAATCCTCATATCGCGGGCTGTAATCCTCTATACGATAATAGTTCAAGTCTAGTTTTTTTAGTGCAATACCAATTTGTTTTGCTTCTTCTTTTTTTACAAGTCCCTGTTCTTCTAACATTTTTAAGTGTGCAATATTGATTTGTAGCATGATGGTTAAAAAGTTCTTCTTGGCTTCTTCATAAGCTGGCTGTAAGACGATTTTACGATAAATATTAGAGGGGAAAATCATACCATCTTCTTGCTGCGTTTTGCTGCGGAAATCTTCAAACATATTAATTGCCTCCTAGTAGATAGCAGTTATATGGCCGAACCAGCACTGCCTTTAGATAACTTCTCGGAAATAATAAGCACAATTAAAATTAAACAAATTTGTAAGACGCCATATGCACAAGCAGTTCCAAATTTAAATGCATACAATTTTTGGAATATCGCCACTGATAATGGGATTGTTGACGTACTGTAAATAAGAATAGATGCTACGAATTCGCCGAAGCTTTGAACAAGTGCTAGTAATGTACCTGCCAAAATGCCTGTAAATGTTAGTGGCAATACAATACGTCTAAATGAATACCACCAAGTTGCACCTAAGCTTCGTGATGCTTCTTCGATAGACTGATCTAATTGAACAAGAGATGCCGATGTAGACCGGAAAACGAGCGGTAAATGTCTTATGAAATAGGCTAACGGTAAAATCCAGAATGTCCCAATAAGAACCTGATTAAAGGCGAATATATTTTCCGTACTAAAGGCTGCGATTAAATTGACAGCTACCACCGTTCCCGGTAACGCCCAAGGAACCATGATTAAAATATCGAGTAATGTTTTACCTTTAAAGTTTAACCGTACCATAGCGTAGGCTGCTGCGACACCGAAAAGGATATTGCCGAGTGTTGCAACGATCCCCATTTGAATGGAGTTCCAAATTGGTCGCCATGTCCGTTCATCTGTAAAGAGTGCTTGATAATGATCCAATGTATAGTCGGTTGGGAGAATTTGCGTTTTCCATGCACCATCAACAGAAAATGAAATTAATATAAGCACTAAAATCGGCAAAATTAAAATTGATGTGCCTAGGAAAGACGCAATAGTCGCTAAAATTTTCATGCTTTTTGAAGACACTTCAGATCGATGCACACTAATCCCTTTACTGAGGTTTTGATAATTTCGGCGGTTTTGATACCAACGCATAACAATTAAAAAGGTAATGGACACAAAGGATAAAATCATAGATTGTGTTGCTGCCATATCTAAATTCCCATTCGTACGTGATAAATAGATTTGCATCGTCATTGTGCGTTCGACACCGAACATTAAAGGTGCCGTGTAGGATGCCATAGATATCATAAATACGAGTAAGGATGAGGCAACAATCGAAGGTGTTAACATGGGCAAAATAACCTTTGTCCATACTCGAATACGACCGGCACCTAAGCTAGTTGCGGCTTCCTCTAAAGCTGGATCAAGACCTTTTATAGCTGCTGAGGCGGTTAAGTAGAAGTAAGTGTACATAGTGAATGTATGTACTACGATAACCCCCCATATGCCTTTTAATGAAAAAGGTACTTGCTCTAAACCGAATAGGTGCTGAAATGCACGTGGGAAAATACCACTTTCTCCATACAAAAATGTAAAGGAAAGTACACCTACTAATGGCGGAAGAGCCATAGGTACCAATACTAAAACAGAGAGTATCCGTCTGCCTGGGAAATCATAGCGTTCCAGTAGAAATGCCATGGTCACACCGACAATTGCACAGCAAATAACACTAATAACGGATATATATATACTAGTCCATAATGCCTCTATATTTGCGGGGCTAGCGAGATTAAAAAACTTTTTATAATTAGCTAGCGCATCATCACTAGAAAAGCTTTCTATAAAAGTTTGATAGAATGGGTATACGACATAGGCAAACAACACTAAAAATAAAGGTGCAACTAATATATACACAAACCAATTTGAACTAGTTAGTCGTGTCCATGCATTTCCTTCTGAAAGTTTAAGATGTGTTTTTTCCATGTTGTTACCCTCCTATTCCCCTAAAAAATACAGTGAATCTTGGGCTATATTTAAAGTGATGTCTTCACCAATTTTTTTGAACTGACCGTTCATATTAATAATCATTACTTTTAGTGAAAAATCAATACAGTCCACAATGTAGTTCACACTAATCCCTGTAAATTCAACGAAGGTAATTTTACCTGTTAATGTGTTTTCACCAGTACCTTGATGAATAGATTCAGGACGAATAGAAATAAAAACTTTGTCTCCAATCATATGCGTTAAAGTGGGGGAGCTTTGTTTCTTTCGCCCAGTGAGAACAAGTCCACTTGCTGTTTTTACTTGTATATCGTCACCATTGACGGCGTCGATTGCCGCTTCAATGAGGTTTGTCTCACCAATAAAATCTGCTACGAAGCGGTTTGAGGGCCGATTATAAATTTCTTGAGGAGTACCGATTTGTCTGACGTGCCCATTTTCCATGACCATAATACGATCTGACATGGACATAGCTTCCATTTGATCATGCGTAACATAAATGGTTGTGACACCGAGCTCGGACTGAATTCTTTTTATTTCAATCCGCGTTTCTTCACGTAATTTCGCATCTAAATTTGATAATGGCTCGTCTAATAATAAAATATCAGGTTCAATCACCAGTGCTCTTGCCAATGCAACCCGTTGCTGCTGCCCACCAGATAATTCATTAATTTTCCGATTGCCATATTGTGATAAATGGACAAGCCCTCTAATACGGTCAACTTTTTGCTTAATCTCTGCCTTTGAAAATTTCCGTACTTGTAAGCCAAAGGCGATATTTTCGTCTACCGTCATATGTGGAAAGAGGGCATAATTTTGAAACACCATACCGATGTTCCGTTTATTCGGTTGAAGTCTTGTCACGTCAAAATCATCAAAAAGAATTTTCCCCTCCGTTGGATAATAAAAACCGGCTATCATCCTAAGCGTTGTCGTTTTCCCACAACCACTTGGACCGAGAAAAGTGAAAAACTCACCAGCTTTAATATGGAGATTTAAATCTTTTACGCCATGTATTTGACCGAATTTCTTAGAGACATTTTCTATTTTGACACTTTTCAAATGAAATGCTCCTTTCTCGTTAGAAAATTAGTTGCATGAAGCCTCGAGCAAAATATACTCGAGGCTTATAAACATGAACAATATTCGTAGATGTTTTAGATTTCAGAACTATAGGACAAGTTAGGAATTGGTCACTTTTTTCCTCGGCCTTTAATATTGTTATCCCAATGCTCCATCCATTCAGCTTCTTTCTCAGTCATGAGCTGCCAATCTATATCAAAAGTTTTTAAATCTAATTCTTTATACCACTCAGGCATTGCGGCTTTATCGATATCTGAGCGAGTAGGGATTTGATAGTAATCGTTGGCTAGTTGAGTCACCATTCCTTTTTCAAATATGAATTCTGTGAAGAGCTTTGCATTTTCTAAGTTTTTTGCATTGTTTACAACAGCAACACCATCAACTAAAATCGGAGCACCACTCTTCGGATAAATGTAATCGAACGGATAATCAGTCGTATATTTCTTTAATAAAATATCTTGCAAATTCCATAAAGAAACGCTGCCTTCTTGTCGTGTCATCTTTAAATAAAGTGCATTTGGATCTTGCGTATATTCCTTCGTATTGGCATCTAATTTTAATAACCAATCGTAGCCCTTCTCAGGTGTATCTGCACCTTGACGTAAAATCATAGATGAGTAAATAGTACGCATCGTCCCAGATGCTAACACACCACGAATTAAAATTTTATCCTTCCACTTTGGATCTAATAGATCATCCCAATCTTGTGGGCCCGTTTCTTTCGTTAATAATTCTTTGTTAATCATAATGACCTCTGGCAGTAACATTTCACCAAACCAACGACCATCTGCATCTTTATAAGCTGCATCAATGGAGTCGTTAAAGCTAGGCTTCCAAGCGTGAAGTAAATCCTCATTGGCACCGACAGTTAGCGCAGATTGCGTACCGCCCCACCAAAAATCAGCCTGAGGATTTGCTTTCTCACCACGTAGGCGTTCTAAAATTTGTTGTGCGCCCATCGTTAAAAATTCCACTTCAATGTCCGGGTACTTTTCATTAAACTGAGCGATTACCTTTTTCACCATTTCTTCATCGCGCCCTGTATAGATCACAAGCTTTCCAGATGGTGTAGCTGCAACATCGGTCTTTTCAGAATTAGACGTTTTGTCGTTATCCTTTGCATCTTTTGTAGCAGTCTTGTTAACACTACTACAAGCAGCTAAGACAATAACCATCAGCACAAGTAAAAAACCGAAAATACGTGTTTTCTGCATAATCTTCCCCCTCCCTAATAGTGAAAAACTTACATATAGCAGTATAATCCGGAGACACTGCATTAATGTTAGAATAATTAAAAAATTATAATTAGATTCATAATAACTAAGTAAATAATAGATAGCAAAGGTGTTTAACTAAAGCTGAAAACTCTTAACTCTTTAAAGTAGCGAGTAGTCTCGATTTTGGGGGGATTGAGAATAGATTATCAAAATATGTACGAAAGTGTGCAAATATTGACTTGTATCAGAAGGTTTTACCCTTAGTCAGCGATAATCATTAAAGGATTTCCTTTAAAGGATGTCCTTTTTTGTTTTTTTTTGAAAATGGAATGATTTTATATAAAGTGTTGAAAAATGGTTCTTGATGCTTCGACAGTGCAAGTAATACAGAAGTGGTACCATCAAAAACTCTTTACACAAGATCTTAAAAGTGCTACTAGTTTTCAACAATACTCGTTGAAAATCATTCAAATCAAGTGCAAATTTTAAAACGCATTAATTTCAAATTCACTATTATCAAATTTTGCTAGAAAATTAACAAAAGTTGATTTTTATCCTTTTGTAAAGTGCGATACAATCGGAGATTGCAAGAGATGAAAAGTAAAAAAAATACTTAAAAGAGGGAAAAAATGTTTAAAGGAGTTTGGTTAGAGGTATAGGTTAAGTGTAAAAAGTAAATAATTTTGTATTTGTGGTAATAGTAGTGATGCTTCTGAGTATTTCTTTTTAATCTATTGCTAAATCACATATTTATATATTGAAAGGAGATTACTAAATGAAAAAAGTATTTTTACTATTAGTTTCCATGCTTTTGGTGTTTTCTCAATTGTCATTGGGTAGTCTAACTGTTTATGCGACAAGCAATGGTGAGAATGATATTGTAATGCCCGATGATGAATATGAGAAAGAACCATCGAACAAAGAAGATGAAACCATAACTTTAGATTATGAAGACGAAGTTAAATTGCCAAATGATAATATTGTAGTCCCGGTTAATGAGGAGGGGGACTATAGGGAGGATGACTATTTAACAAAAATTGTAGGCAATGGTGTTGTCATTATAGGATATCAGGGCGATAAATCAGATATCGTAATTCCAAGTGAAATCAATGGTAAACCAGTTATAGAAATAGGGTACCTAGCATTTGCTAATAAGCAACTCAGAAGTGCAACGATTCCTTCAAGCGTGACAACAGTAGGAGAGAGTGCATTTGCTTATAATCAATTAACAAGTGTAGAAATACCATTAAGTGTGACAACGATAGGAGATCGTGCATTTTCTAATAATCGTTTAACAAGTGTAGAAATACCATCAAGTGTGACAACGATAAGAGAGAGTGCATTTTCTAATAATCAATTAACAAGTGTAGAAATATCATCAAGCGTTACAATGATAGGAATCGGTGCATTTTCTGATAATCAATTAATCAGTGTAGAAATACCAACAAGCGTGACAACTATAGGAAGCAGTGCATTTTCAAAAAACCAATTAACGAGTATAGAAATCCCCTCAAGTGTGAAAATGATAGAACCATATGCGTTTGCTTATAATAAATTAACAAGTATAAAAATCCCAACAAGCGTGACGACGATAGAAATCGGTGCATTTTTTGAAAATCAATTAACAAGTATAAAAATCCCCCCAAGCGTAACGACAATAGGAAACAGCGCATTTGCTTATAATAAATTAACAAGTATAGGACTATCCTCAGGCGTAACAACGTTAGGAGAGCGGGCATTCTTTAGTAATAAATTAACAAGTATTGAGATCCCTCCAAGCGTAACAACGATAGAAAACTATGCATTTGCTTATAATCAATTGACAAGTGTAGAAATCCCCGCAAGTGTGACCACAATAGAATCGGAAGCATTTAGTTATAATCAATTAGATTTTATAACTTTTCATGGAGCACATGAATTCCAATGGGCTACAACTCCTTTTAAATTCCAATTTAAGAATGGAAAATCTTTTTTAGGATGGTTTGAAGATGAAGATTATACGATAAATTGGAATAACACTGTATCCAAACCAATGACTGTTTACGCTAAGTGGAGTCCCTTTGCTGTCATGTTTGATACCGATGGCGGAAATGAAGTTCCATCCCAAACAGTAGAATATGGTGAACTAGTGAAAGTACCATCCTCTCCAGTAAAAGCTGGATACACATTTGGAGGTTGGTATAAAGACAAAGGACTAATAGAAGAATGGAATCTCGATCAGGATGTAGTGAAAAAGGATATCACACTATACGCTAAATGGTTGAAACAAAGCTACATCGTTACTTTCGATGCCAATGGCGGAAACAAAGTACCATCCCAATCAGTAGGGGCTGGAGAGTTAGTAAAAGCCCCATCTACTCTAGTAAAAGAAGGGTACACATTTGCAGGGTGGTATAAAGACAAAGGGCTAACTGAAGCATGGAATTTCGATCAAGATGTAGTGGAAAAAGATATCACGCTATACGCCAAATGGTCGAAAGCAAGCTATATCGTTACTTTTGATGCCAATGGAGGAAGTGAAGTTTCATCGCAAACTGTTGGATATAACGAGTTAGTGAAAGCCCCTTCTAATCCAACGAAGGCAGGCTATACATTCAACGGCTGGCACAAAGATAAAGAATTGACAGTACTATGGGATTTTGCAAAAGATGTAGTGACAAAAAACGTGACATTGTATGCGAAATGGACAAAGGATAATACGTCGGGCGGTAGCTCAGGTGGTTCAGGAGGATCTTATCTAAATATCGTCACTTTTGACTCCAATGGTGGCAGTAAAGTGCCGTCACAAACGGTTGGCTTCAACGACCTAGTGAAAGCACCATCCACTCCCGTGAAAGAAGGCTATCAATTTGTTGGCTGGTATAAGGATGCAGCGCTTAACAATGCATGGGACTTTGCGAAAGATAAAGTAACAGCAGACATAACGTTGTATGCGAAATGGACAAAGGATAATTATATTGTTACTTTTGATTCAAACGGAGGCAGTAAAATCCCTTCACAAACAGTGGCATATAAAGCTTTAGTGAAAGCACCTGCTAATCCAAAGAAGGAAGGCTATTTGTTTATCGGCTGGTATAAAAATAAAGAATTCACAAAAGCATGGGATTTTGCAAAAGATGTCGTCGCAGAAGACTTAACATTATATGCTCGATGGATGAAGGAGAGTAATGGTTGTGATATTACTTTCAAGGATATTGATCATAACTGGGCACAAGATATGATTAAAGAAGTTGCCAAGCGATGCATTATTATAGGTTATCCAGATGGCACTTTCCGACCAAATGATATGACGCAACGTCAACACGTAGTACTTATGATTGACCGTGCATTACAACCAATACCAATTCGAGAGTCTGTCTCCTTTTCGGATGTCCCTAAAAGCCATCCCTATTATGAACAAATCACACGACTACAACGAGCGGGAATTGTGGATGGTTCAAACGAGGCATTTCGTCCAAACGCTTATATCACACGTGCCCAAATGGCAAAAATGATGGTGCTTGCATTTGGCTTAACGCCAGCAGGCAATAGTACGTTTAAAGATGTCGATCCATCGCATTGGGCAAGTGGATATATTGCCGCTCTAGCAGACAATAACATTGCACTAGGCGATGAAAACGGTAATTTCAGACCGAATGAAAATTTGACGCGTGCACAATTTACGGCATTTATGTACCGAGCGCTTGGTTTATAAAACTTAATACAGAAATAAGGGAGATGTATCAAAAAATATGATACATCTCCCTTCTAATTTAGATTAAAGTATTTACTTACTAATAGGCTCTAAAGATTTTTCCTTTTGTTGCCGTTGCGAAAGTATTGTCGGTAGCATCATACCGACAATAACCAAAATGATACCCGCTATTTGTAAAGAAGTTAGTGGTTCATCTAGAACAATCACTGAAACGGTAACGGCAACGGGTAACTCTATAGCACTTAAAATGGAGGCAAGAGCCCCTCCCACTTTAGGAACAGCTATAGAGAATAAATAAATCGGCAAAATAATACCGAAAATCCCAAGGGTTAATCCAAATTTCCATAAGCCTTCGTTAAATAATTTTCCGTTCCAAATAATTTCAGGATTTAGGAAAATACAAATCAAAATAAGAGCGACGAAGGAAACAATTAACACGCGTGATGTAGTTGTAATACCCTCCACATGTCGAGAGTTAAATTGGATAAAGCAAGCAAAGGTAAAGGCAGCAGCAAAACCTAGTAGCCAGCCTTGAACAGCGATACCGCTTAAATCTACATTTAGTACACCAGCAGCTAAAATGGTTCCAGCAAATAATACAATGAGAGAAATCACTTCAGCTCGACTTGGTAATCGCTTATGTAGTGCGCAATCTAATAGTAAGCCTATCCAGGTGAATTGGAACAGCATGACTACTGCAAGAGAGGCTGGTAGATACTTTAATGATTCACCGTATACAATCCCTGTAGTACCTGTAAATATTCCAGCGCAAACTAAAATAAACAGTCCCTTTTTAGAAAGCTTCGGCAACTGTCTTTGTGTCACTATAAAAATAGTTAGAACTATGATAAAGCCAATAATATATTGACTGGATACTGCTTCCCCTGATGTAAAGCCATGCTGCATAGCTACTTTGACAATTGTCGATAAAATTCCATAGCTACTTGAAGCGATGACTATTAATAGAGCGTAAAATAAATTTTTATTCATGTTTTTGTGTTTCACTTCCTAAAACTGTTTCACCATATGATGAAATGGTTCATCGATTATAGACCAAGGCTCTGTAATGACAAAGTCCATGCGTTCATACAGGCGACGAGCGTCCCCTTTTTGCGTTTCAACATTTAGTGATAATTTTGTATAGCTTCGTTTTTGTGTTTCTTCGATTGCGAATTGTAGTAATAATGTTCCAATTCCTTTACCTCGAGCTTCTGGTGCTACACAAATGGTATCGATATAATATTCATCTTCATGAGCCTCTTTATCGATGATAATGGATGGTGCATTTTTTTCTTCAAGCCATTTTACGAGATTTGCATCCATGTGAATGGCGTCAACACCATTATAGTAAACAAGAATTCCTACTACTTGCTCATCTTTAACAGCAACAAAAGTATTTAAATAGGAATGTCGATTGTCCTCACGCTTGAATAGTACAGTAAGTTCCTGTTCCACTGCTTTAGCTGTTTGTTCTCCTGTTAAACGGTTGGCAATATCACCAATCGCATCAATAATTAATGGTACAACGGCATGGGCATCCTGTAGTTGCGCTTGTCGAATTGTAATACTCATTGTCAAAATCCCTACCTTCCTATAGGCAAGTATAACAAAGATAGAGGATGTCTCAAGTTTTTGAATAAATGGTGATATTCTGAAAGAAGGTAAGGCCTCCGGCGGATGTCACGGAATCGGAAAGGAGTTCAATATAGGATGTTAGCTTAATGACATCGCATCCATGCGATAACGGCTAACTGACCTGCATCACGTAGGCCTAAGCACAAGGCCGATTCCGGTCGCATTGTTTATCTGTGCGAAAGCGAAGCGACAGCAACATTGTTTATCTGTGCGACAGCAACAATTATGTCAAGGCATAATTGATTATTTTTCCGAAAGTTTAAAACTTTATTCGACAACAAATTTCGTGTTAATCTATAATGACTAGAGTTTCAGGAGGACAACGATGACAAAGGAAGATAAGGATTTTATTTTAGTTTATGGAGACGCTTTTATTGATTATATTGCTGATGATGTAACAAATACATCCTTTACAAAATATATGGGTGGTGCAACGGTGAATGTTGCTGCAGGTATTAGCCGTATCGGTGCTCCATCTGCATTAATTACGATTACAGGAGATGACGAAGGCTCTCAATTTGTTCGAGATGGCCTTGCACAAGAAGGGGTAAACCTGGATTATGCCGTATTTGATCCTACAAAGCGTGTTAGCGGTGTTTATGTACATTTAACAGAAGCATGTGAGCGAATTTTTAAGGATTATGTCGATGAGACGCCTGATTTACAAGTTGAAGCGTCACAATTAAATGACGCAGCTTTTAAACATGCATCTGCTTTAACAGTGTGCTCGGGTACAATGTTCCATCCTACAGCCCTTGAAACAACACGTGCTGCTGTAGAGATGGCAAAGGAAAAAGGGACTATTATTGCAATGGATGCGAATATTCGTCCTCTACGTTGGAGCAGTGAACAGGTTTGCCGTGAGACCATTACTTCATTTTTTGAGCATGTAGATATTTTAAAGGTTACTGACGAAGAATTGTATTTCCTTACAGAGACGACTACGTTAGAAGAGGGAATTGAGCAATTAAATAGTTATTTAGTACCGATTATTTTAGTAACAGTAGGGGAAAATGGCACATATGCGGTATTAAATGGTGAAGTTATTCATGTACCGACAGAAAAGGTTGTGCCAGTAGATACTACAGGTGCTGGAGATGCATTTATGGCTGGTGTATTACGCGATGTTCATTACAATGGCTTACCTACAACGGAGGAGGAACTTGTCCGTTGTGCAAGCTTTGGTAATAAGCTAGGTGCTTTGGCAGCAACTAAGGCAGGAGCATTAACAGCTCTTCCATATTATGATGATATTAAGCATTTGCTAAAATAGTCGTTTGGAGCGTGCATACAATGGAGAAAAACTACGATGTATTAGTAAAGGACCGATTATTTTTTGGCGGTGCAAAAGATGCAGATTCTGCTTTTGAGCAAGAAGTAGTTGATGTCGTGATTGATGTTCGAGTAAACGGCTTAAGTGCTGAGGAGCAGGAGGCGGCTTCCTATGTGTACAAGCATATGCCAATTGCTGATGAGGAAATAGAAGTCGCACCATCTATTCAAAAAGTTGCAAAAGAAATTGTTTCTACCTATGAGAATGGACAGAAAGTATACTTCCATTGTGGAAGTGGGGGAGGTCGCGCAGGTGTTGCAGCGACTGCCGTATTAATGGAGCTTGGCGTAGCTAATTCTCTAGAGGAAGCGGAAGAGGCTGTAAAGAACGCTCGTCCACAAGTAACAATCCGACCTAAAATGGAAGATGCTTTGCAGAAGCTATATAAATAAATGAGAAGATGTGCCAAAGGATTTTTCCAATTTGGTACATCTTCTTTTTTATGACACTGCTAATCTATGACTCTTTCTTTTTCAATAGTTGGTTTATTTTTAAAAATATAATTCACTTTAATTTTTTGTAAGTTAAAAATACAAATTTTGGAGTGATTCAATTGACTACATTTACACCATTACAAGAATCTCAAGCCTTCGCGGAAGCTTTTCTATTGTCTACGGAGCAGTCATCTGTAAACCATCCTTATAAGAAGGACAAAGGTCGATATCCACGAGTACGGAAATTCTTCCAAAACTATTTGTTAGATGGTACAAGTGATGCTTCCACCTATCAACAAGGTGTTGGGCAATTAATGATGTTCTGTGCCCAGTTTGCTCAACAAAAGGCACTAGCTGGGGAGCGTGATGCAGTTTACGAGGAAATTGTTAAAACTGTGATTCCTAAACTTTTGGAAAGAACATATAATTTTCCGACAATCAATCCATTAGCTGGTTTTATTTATCTTGGTGTAGCAATGCTTAAGAAGTTAGATGAATGTCAGAGCGATGTATCGCTTTCTAATGTGGATGCTTTGTTAGTAAGATACCGAGACTATTTTGCTAATGAAGTATTAAATTCTAAAGAATACTATGCTTTAATGTATCATCGTACGCCGTCTGCTTGGACATACAATGATTCAGAAAAAGCGTATCGTTTTTCTACTGGTCCATATTCGGGGCAAATCGGATACTGGATAACGACAGCAGATTTATCGAACGATCCTCAAAAAAATTACTTAGAAATGCCTACAGTTCTTGATAGTTCAGGACAAGTTTCTTTTGCTGGTATTCAACCAGGAACAAGCGGTAGAGATTATATAGGTCACCATTCCTATTACAACACTAAAAACGAGCGATTTATTCTTAATGCGTCGATAAATGCAATTGCTTTTTGGATGGCGGCACATGTTTATGATGTAAAAGTTAATGGGACTGGAGCTTCATTAGATCCTGCATATAATATGAAAAATGCAATCCGAGATGTTCTTAGTTATACACATTGGGGATCTAATACTTCAGTTGCTAATGCTTCTAAAGGATGTTTCCAACAAGAGCCCTTTAACAATTCATTAACTGCTAAAAGGGTTCTTCCGGTTCATGGATTTTCCGAAGTAACTTTGGCAAATAGCATGCTACGATCTCGATTCGATTCTCCAGCCTATAATACATTTGCAATAACGTTCTTACAAATTTTTGCAAGTTTAATTGAAAACCCAACAGCTTCATCATGGTACAATCTTGTTCCAAATGTTGATTCAGATTCTGGGATTATGGTGACACAGATGATTAATACTTACCAAGACATTTTCACTAACTACTCAACTATTAAAAACACTTTAATTAGTAATGTGTTTAGCCAAGCTAAATATTGGGGTATGTACATTCCAGAAAATGCTATGTTAGATTCATCCGAGTTGATTAAAAATCCATGGCAAATGCCTAATAAGGGTGAGGGAATCAATCAAGCAATGGTTGGATTGTTCAATGTTTACCCTGGATTTACAGGTCAAGGCTTTGCAAATATTAATAATAAAATCGGAAAAGCAATAAAACTTCAACTTAAAGTTGGTCAAGCATTACATGGTCAAAGTTACTTCCCATCGCACGGTCGTTCAGGCCTTTGGGATTTAGCCCGCTTAGATGTATTAGCCGATGCTTCAAATACAGAAGGGACAGTTAGTTCAGCTACAGACCTTACTACTACTGACAAAGAATCTCCAAACTGTGCTGGTGCTCGTCGCACATTTTACGCTTTAGCTATGGCGTTAGCAGTCGATGATTCTAATGGTTTTGAATCAAATTAAGGCATTGTTCAACACGAGTGAATAAAACAAATGACTAAAAAAGCCTAATTATAAACACGTATAAATTTGGTAATCACGAATTTATACGTGTTTTTATGACCGTAAACTTTACTACTTTCGCACAGAAAACATCAGTTGGCTCAAGCGCTCATCGGACGCCCCCGGGGAGCTTTGCTCTGTGCGAAAGAGTAGCGACAGCAACAACAATGTTTTTTGTAGCGAAAGCGAAGCGTCAGCTACAAAGTGCCCAGTCGGAACGGAAATCAACCACACGTTATGGTGATAACCCTAATATTTGCCCGGTTTGTCGTTGAATACCAGTTGGAATAAAGTTATTATTGTGTCTAGGGAGGTTCTTCAATTGTCTTTAAATAAAGAACGAATTGACGCAGTAAAATTTATGCGAGTAACGGCGATGTTACTTGTTATTTTAATTCACGCTACTGGAGTTGCATTAAGTAAAATCCCACATGATAGTCCCTCATATTTTTTCTATTTATTTTTAAATCGCTTTACACGCTTTGAAGGCTCTGTTTTTGTATTTTTAAGTGGCCTTACATTGTTTTACAATTATGAATCAAAACCCTTTACAAAACAAACGTGGACAAACTTTTATAGGCGTAGATTTATGTTTATTCTAGGGCCATTCCTCATTTGGTCCATTTTTTATGAGCTATTTTCCTATTATCAAGGATTTCGAGTGTTTACAGATTGGAAGACGATGTTCACTTCTATCGTTACGGGGGGAGCCTATTATCATCTATATTTCATTTTAATTTTAGTGCAGCTCTATTTTTTAATGCCGCTTTTCATCTATCTTGTAAAGCGCTTTTGGTGGTTTAAAAAATATTTATTATTCATTGGCTTTGCCGTTGAATTAGCTGTTCAAAGCTACTTTGAGATGTTTGATATTTCCTTTACCATTCCATTATTTACAATATATATTGCGAGCTTTTTCTTCGGTGGATGGGTCGCATTACATTATCAATCCTTAAAGGAACAATGGTCGAAAAAGCAATATTTCATGTGGATTTCTTGCACCTTTTTATTAGGAATTTTTTATACAATGCTGTATTATTTCCGTAATATATTAGGATACGATGAAATTTCATATATGGTATTCAAATTTTTATCTATTAGTTATATGCTTCTCTCATGTTTCGTACTATTCAAAATCAGTATTTATTTAGTCCATCACGGAGGACGAAAGCTCAATGACTTTGCAGAGCATTTAAGAATTTATTCGTTTGGGTTTTATTTAGTGCATCCATTTATTTTATACCTATTAGGCGATAGTTTGAGAAGCCTCATTCCATCACATATACATTTATACATATTTATGAGATTTATCTTAACGGTCATTTTCTGTTATGTATTTATTCGCATAATGCATCGTCTTTTTCCGCGTGCTTGGTTTTTATTCGGAAATTTACCTGCGCCAGAGAGAAATAAAACCTCTTAGTTAATACACAATGACGTAGAAATATGAGACAAGACAAGATAAAAATTAAAAAAGAAACAAGAATCAGTATGCAATATTTTATATATGCTGCAACTGATGATCTAGCCGAAAAGCACTGTCAGATCAACCATGTATAAATGTATCCACAATTTATAGTTATTCAAACGAAAAGGCAGTAACGACAAGGGTTTGTCCTTTGTTGTTACTGCCTAATTCAGTTTTATGTAAACTGAAAGTGTATGAGAATGTATAAATTAAATCCTAATTTTCGATTCCAAAAATATCCGAATAATTTTGGTATTGTTCAACTTTGTGATTTTTTAAATCTTTACGATGTTTGAATGCTAATTGATTCGGATTATTATTCATAAGTATAAATAACTTCCAGGGCTTGTTGAGCATTTTCTAATCCTATAATTTGACCATCATCATCCACACCGATATACAATTCACCACCAATTGTATTGGCAAAGGCAATGACTGCTTTTTGGATGTTATTAGTCACTTCGCGTTTCCATTCTAATGTTGGTGATTTTTGCCAGTTCATTCAATACCATTCCTTTATTGATTATCAACATAAATAAAAATTAATCGATTAATCAATTGATTAATATCATATATAAATATCTAGTAATTGTATGTAAGATGACCGGCTAAATAATAACAATTTTGTTATATACACAATAGAACAAAATTGTTATAGTAGGTATATAACAATGGGTGAGGTGATCTGTATGATGGAGGAATTAGCGAAAATTCCTTGGGCAGTTATAGCGCCACTAATCATAGTTCAAATTATTTTAATGATTGTAGCTCTATTCGACTTACGTAAAATCCATGCAACAAATGGACCGAAAATATTATGGGTGTTTATTATTATTTTTGTTAATCTTTTAGGGCCAATTGCGTACTTTATAGTGGGGAGAAAACAATCATGACGACATTACTTCAAGTAACGGGGCTTACAAAGCAATTTGCAGACAAAGTAGTGGTAGATGGAATTGATTTCACATTAACAGAAAATACATCGACAGCATTAATTGGACCAAATGGTGCAGGTAAAACAACGACTTTATCGATGTTAACGGGTCTATTAAAACCTACCTCTGGAAGTGTAAAAGTGCTGAATGGTGATTTAAGATCTAATATTGGCTTTTTACCACAATTTCCGCAATTTCATCCGTGGCTAAGTGCGCTAGAGTTTACTGAAATGGCTGCAAAGTTAAATGGTGTGCCTGCAAAAAAAGCGAAATTAGCAGCACAAAAGACACTTGAGTTTGTGGGGCTAGGCAATGATGCAAATAAGAAAATTGCCACATTTTCTGGTGGCATGAAGCAGCGGCTTGGAATTTCCCAAGCAATTGTTCATAAACCTAAATTACTGTTATTAGATGAGCCTGTATCTGCTTTGGATCCGGTTGGTCGAAGGGAAGTCCTTGATTTATTGAAGGGCTTACAACAAGAAACCACTATTCTATATTCGACACATATTTTAAATGATGCCGAGGAAATGACTGATCAATTGTTGTTTTTACGGAATGGAGAGCTAGTAGAGCAAGGAACGTTGCGCGAGGTGCGTCAACGATTTGATGAACCAAATTATGTTGTGGAATTTAATACTGAAGAAGAGGCACAACATTTTACTAATAAATCTGAGCTCTTAGGAAATGTAAAGGGCCGTTTCGTATATATAGAAATCATTAATGAAAAGCCGAGCATGCAGGAGCTACTGCATCATTTAAGTAATGCTCCTTATAAAATACGGAAAGTGGAACGACAAACAGCATCACTTGAAGAGATTTTCATGAAGGTGGCGAGAAAAATATGAGAGGATTTAATGTACTTCTACAAAAGGAATTCAGAGAAGCTTGGCGAAGCTGGAAGTTTTTATGGATACCTCTTGTATTTGCTTTGCTCGGAATGAGTGATCCACTGACAAACTATTATATGATGGATATTTTAAATGCTGTTGGTAATTTACCAGAAGGCTTTGAAATGTTGATGCCAGAATTAATGCCAGTTGACCTATTACAAGCTTCCATTGGGCAATTTCAGACGATAGGGTTACTCGTATTAATGGCTACTTTTGTAGGGACTATTAGTAAAGAAAGAGCAAGTGGCATGGCTACTTTATTGTATGTACGTCCTATATCGTTTAGCGCTTATTTTATGAGTAAATTTGTCGTCATGAGTACTGTTGGCTTTGTTAGTATTTTAGCTGGTTTTGCTGCGAGCATTTACTACACGGTCGTACTTTATGGAACATTTGAGATAGGGTCACTTGTGGCAAGTTTTTTCACGTATTTTTCTTGGTTGCTCTTTGTGCTAGCGGTGACGTTGATGATGAGTGCTACCTTTAAAACAATAGTTGCGACTTCATGTGCATTTATTCTTATTTTTGTGGGGCAAATTATTAATGCAATAGTTGGTACATTTTGGACGATATCCCCGTGGAAGTTACCTGTATATGGCGTTCAATTAATGAGGGGTACGATGGAAATGTCTGATTATTGGTGGAGTCTCGTGATTACAATAATATCGACAATCGTTTGTATTGGTATTGGAACGATCACTATGAAAAGAAATGCATCGATGACGAAAATTTAAAGGAAGTATTAAGGTGAAAATCCGCGTAAACTTTTATGGTAGGGTATGAGAACTAAAAACAGCGGCCCTATCAATTAAAAATTATAGCGGATTTTTACCATGTTATTTCTTAGATCATACCACCATTCATCAGCAAAATAAGACCGACGAAAAACATTATCCATGACAGGGCTGAACTTGTGCTTTTATCAAGAAGTGCTTGTATTTTTCTTAACGGCGTATTCATAAAGCGTCTGAATAGTATGTGTAAGCCGAGTAAGATGATTGCTGGTGTAATCATCATTAGATTATATCCGGCCATGATGGGCAACCATTCATAAAAAGCTAAATGGTTGCTTGTTAAGATGCCTATTGTGGCGAAATAGGGTAAAGCCATTGCCACTTCTAAAAGAGAAGTCGTGAACCCTAAAGCAATCATTGCTCCAATACTAAACGATTTTGGCTTAGGGGATCCTGAAGTTTTTTTCTTCGGTACTAACCAACTCCCGACAAATAATAGCGCACCCACAATTGTCATTAGTAATCTAGCAGAGTGGCTATTTAATGCATTGGCAATTGGATCAAAAACGACATCTAAGCCAAGCATTAAGAAAATGCCGGTACTAAAATAAAATAGAGCTACTGTCGTTAAATAAGCTAATAGCAGTCGACTTTGCTGCTTTTTTGCCACAAGCAATACATATATAGTCACACCGATTATAGCTGGGCTAAACATATCTAGTATAGCTAAGCCACCAATAAACAATAAAGTTTCTGTGCTCATTGTTGAGGATCCCCTTTACGGATATTTTTAGCTTCATAAATAGTAAAAGCCTGTTCAATAAAATGTATGAAATCCTCCTCCAACGGGTACAAGCCAAGCTGTTCAGACTGTGAGGAGGATTTTCGTATTTCCCACATCTTTTCTAAAAATGATTCATGCCCTTTGTATTCCTCTGCTGCTTTTTCCATCATTCGTTTAATAATGCGTTGCACTGGAGCTGATTTAGCATCATAATTTTCCTTCAATTCCTTTAATTGACCTAATAAACCAATCCACTCTAAAGAATGCGGATCATTGCGATTTAAATTCGGGAGTTTTTTTATTAGCTTCAAATCAGTATCAGAAAAAATTTGTTTTCGAAATGCCTGTTTCTCCCCATTTTCTTGATTAGAAAGTTTAATGATCTTCTGAATAAGTGATTCATTTAAACTTCCCTCGATGGTCAAAGCATGCTGTAATCCAAGTATGGCGCTCTCCATCTGCTTTAATTTTTCTTGCTCCTTTTGCACAAAAGCAAGCTGATGATCTAAGCTTGCCGACCAATCCCAAGATTCATTGAGCAATGTTTGAATATCTTTTAATCGATATCCTAATGTTTTTAAAAACACAATTTGTTGTAGTGTTTTTAGCTCTTCCTCACCATATAACCTATGTCCACCTTCTGTTTTGGCTGTCGGAAATAATAAACCAATCTCTTCGTAATAACGCAGTGTTCGAACTGAAATCCCTGTGTGTTTTGAAACTTCATGAATGACAAGCAATTCGCGGCCCCCTTTTTAACTGTTACCAATATTGTACAAAATGACGTTGCGTAACTTTCAAGTAGTTTAGAAAAGAATTTTTTATCTTCATTCAGCAGATCTTTTCTGTGCGAAAGCGAAGCGACAGCAACAAATCTTTTCTGTGTGAAAGCGAAGCGACAGCAACAAATCTTTTCTGTGCGAAAGCGAAGCGACAGCAACAAATCTTTTCTGTGTGAAAGCGAAGCGACAGCAACAAATCTTTTCTGTGCGAAAGCGAAGCGACAGCAACAACAAAGCGCTCAGTCGGAACGCAAATCAACCCCACGTTATGGTAATAGGCTATATTATGTATCTTATCTTGGAATATCCAAAACTTAGGAATATAATGTAGCTATAACTCGGAATTTGTCAAATAACTCGGAAAATATGAATATATAATTAGGAGAGGTGGATATAATTGGATATAGAAAATTCCAATCGGTTTCTTACAGCGTTTAATCGGATAGATCAAAGGTTAAGAGATATTATCGGTGCAAAGGATTTTATGCCCTTTTATCGTCTCATCGATCAAGCTAAAAAGAAGGATGTACTAGTTCGTAAATATGAAGACGATTTGCGCTCTTATGCAGATTTACGAAATGCAATTGTTCATCATCGTACATCCTTAGAATATGTAATTGCTGAACCACATTTAGACGTGGTGGAAAGAATTGAATATATAGAGGCAACACTCGCTAAGCCCATACTTGTTGGACAAATGTTTCGCAAAAAAGTGCTAGTGTTTCAGGAAAGTGACTCATTAAAACATGTATTAAAAGTTATACGCCATCGTAAATATACACAGTTTCCTGTATACCATAAAGATCAGTTTAAAGGACTTGTGACGACAGTAGGAATTACAAACTGGCTAGCTACGGTGATGGTAGGCAATCAAATACCTGAGCAAATTCCGACTTTGTACGACATTTTATTACATGAAAAAAATAGAGTGAATTATAAATTTGTGAGTAGATACATAACGATTTACGAGGCTGAAGATATTTTTAAACAAGGAGTAGAGCGGGGAAGCCGTTTTGAGGCGTTGCTAATAACGGAGCACGGGAAGCCACATCAAAAACTAATCGGCATTGTTACGCCATTAGATATTGTAAAAATAGATTAAGCAAGACGAGACAAGCTGTTAAGGGCTTGATCGTCTTGCTTTATCCTTCAAGCTTACATATAGAGAGCCATTTGCTTGAACTTGGGCAAAAAAGACATCTTCAACGGATTGGACATTTTGTTTTTTTAGCTTCTTCATAAGCCAATCTTCTGTCAACTCAAGTTCAACTAAATTTTCATAAATAACCTGCCCATCTGAAGCTACTTCTGTTGGTATATAGGTTGGTGGTGTTACATCGGCCTTCACATCTTGTTTGGTAGCCGGTTGTTCAGTGGGCTTTGGTAGCACACTTAGTTTACCCGTCGTTTCAAGTAATGCATATTGCACATCTTGTACAGAGAATACGGCTTGTTCTCGTAGCATCATTGTTAACTCATCCATATGCAAACGGTTTTTTCTTAAAGCAGATTCTAAAATAAGTCCATTTTGAATAAGGATTGTCGGCTTATCATCGACAAGTACACGAGCCTTTTTAGATTTAATGGTAATAATGGTCATCAAATAAGTTAAAACGCCCCACCAAACTAATGCAATAAGCCCATCTAAGAATGGTGTTTCAGCCTGTGCTGCTATTTCAGATGCAATCGAACCAAATGTGATACCTGTCGTATAGTGGAAAAATGTAAGCTGACCAAGCTGCTTTTTTCCGAGAATTCGGGCTACAATTAGTAGTGCGAAAAAAGCAAGTGTTGCTCTAAGTATCATTTCCCAAAAATTAGCGTGAATAAAATCGTCCATACATAAATCAACTCCTTAAACTACTGTCGAAAAATAGCTTGTGCAAAAAGGTCAATAGTATGCGAAAATCGTTTGTATACCAAATTTTGAGATAAATTAGAAAGTGGGGTGGTAACATGAAACAGGTTGGAAATTTTAATAACCCTGTCTATCCAATTATGATTGCAATAGCTGTTGCTCATCTTATCAATGATACGATGCAGGCTGTTATTCCAGCGATGTTCCCGATATTAAAGAGTGATTTAGGTTTAACCTTTACACAAATAGGGCTTATATCATTTGTCTTGAACATATTTGCCTCAGCGTTACAGCCAGTTGTTGGCTTTATCAGTGATAAAAAGCCAATGCCATACGCGTTGCCAATTGGTATGATTAGTTCGTTTATAGGTATTGCAATAATCGCGTTCACAACGCAGTATTGGATTATTCTTATTGCGGTATTATTTTTAGGTTTTGGTTCAGCTATATTTCACCCTGAAGGATCAAGGGTGTCGTTTATGGCAGCAGGCTCCAAAAGAGGACTTGCACAGTCGGTTTATCAAGTGGGCGGAAATTCTGGACAAGCACTTGCCCCACTAATTAGTGCTTATATTTTTGATATTTTTGGACAACGTGGTGCGGCAATTGTATTAGTGGTGGCAACGGTCGGAATTATTCTGTTGAGTAAAATTGCAGGATGGTATAGAAAGCAGTTGGAGCAAGAGCGCGTAGCAAAGAAAAAACGCGTCTTAGTTTCTACGATGCCTCCTTTAACAAAAAAACAAGTAGGCATCGCGTTAACGTTACTATTTACTATTATTTTTGCGAGATCATTTTATACTACTAATATTACAAGTTTTTATGTATTTTATTTAATGGATCATTATGGTGTTAGTCTTCGTCTTGGACAAATTTTAATTTTCAGCTTTATGGCATTTGGTGTCATAGGAACATTTTTCGGAGGTTCATTATCAGATCGAATTGGTAGAAAAAATGTTATTTTATTATCCGTAGTTGTACCAATGCCATTTTGTTTAGCATTGCCTTATGTACCGCTATGGACTGCAATGATATTTTTAGTGATTATCGGTACACTCATTATGATTAGCTTCTCGGTAACAGTAGTCTACGCACAGGAGCTTGTCCCAACAAAAATTGGTACAATGGCAGGTTTAACAACTGGCTTTGCTTTCGGAATGGGTGCAATCGGTGCGATGGTAATTGGTGTATTAATGGACCAAAGGGGTATCGATTTTACGATGATGGTCGTATCTTTGTTACCATTATTATTACTAGTTGCATTTTTCTTACCTAAGGATACGCCAGCTTCGGCGGTGTAGCTTAATATTAGGAATAATTTTCGTCTTTGTAACGGCTCCTGTGGCAGGGCAATTAATATGTCGAGCAGCGTACCGTTCTCGCGTACCTTTAGCAGAAGGGGCGGGGAGGACGAACTGAAGAAAAATATATATGAGACAGGCAGATCTCCATTTTTGGGGATTTGTTTTTTTATTCATTTTGAAATTCCTCAGATTAGAGGGATAAATGTTGTGAAAACTGAAAATAGTAAAGTAATGCTGACTCATTACTAAAAACGTATGCCATGTATATAGGTTGATTGGAGTGAAGGTAGGGCTCCTTATGGATGATGAGTCAATGTTGATTGAAAAATCAAGATAAATTGATTTGTCAGAAAATTTTGTGTATAATATTTTATCTAAAAATTTTTAGTTTAGCTTGATTATTGCTTAAAAAGGGTATATCTTAATTAGCAGATAGATTTTTTATTCTTAAAGATGAATAAATATCCATTCGATATTTTCGAGAACTAGATTCTCGTAGACAATAAAACATAAATAAAAGGAGATCGTTGAATATGAAGAAGAAATTTTTCATGCTAATGCTCGTTCTAGTAATTGGTGTACTAGCAGCATGTGGCGCAAAAGAAGATAAAGCGAATAATGCAAGTTCAAATGCTGACAAAGGCACAGAAGAAAAGCAAGTATTAAAAGTAGGTACATCATCTGATTATGCACCATTCGAGTATGTTGATGTAGCAAAAGGTGAAGAAATTATCGGTTTTGATATCGATTTAATTAAATTAGTTGGTGAAAAATTAGGTGTAGAAGTGCAAGTTCAAGATATAGACTTCAACAGCCTAGTGCCAGCTCTACAAGCAGGTAAAGTTGATGTTGTTATTTCTGGTATGTCACCGAACAAAGAACGTGAAGAAGTTGTAGACTTCTCTGATAAATATAATCAAACAGAGCAAGTGATCATTGTAAAAAAAGATAGCGGTATTAAAAGTGAGGCTGATTTAGCTGGTAAAAAAATTGGTGTGCAAACAGCTTCTATCCAAGAAAATTTAGGTAATAAAATTGCTAAAGAAGTAGATGCAACGGTTGAAGGACGTACACGAATTCCTGAAATTATCCAAGACATGATGTCTAAACGTTTAGATGCTGGGATTGTAGAAAGCGGTGTAGCAAAAGGTTATTTGGCAACAAACGATCAACTAGAAGCGTTCCCGGTTAAAGAGCAACCTGAAGACTACAAAGCAATCGCTGTTCAAAAAGGTAGCGATCTTAAAGATAAAATTAACAAAGCATTAAAAGAATTAACGGATGAAGGCAAAATTAAAGAGCTAGAAGAAAAATGGTTAAAAGTTAAATAAGCAAGTTGAACTGCGATAGCTCTATTTCGAGCTATCGCTTATACTTTTCATTTCCTAAAAAAGAACGAGAAAGGAGGGGACGCTGTGAATTTAGATTTTACAGCTATCATTCCCTCTATTCCTTATATATTAAAAGGGATAGGTGTTACACTTCAAATTGCAATCGGGGCATCAATCATCGGTTTTATAATTGGTATATTACTAGCATTATGTAAAATTGGTAAAGTAAATGTTTTGCGTTGGTTTGCGGATTTTTATACATCGATTTTCCGTGGTACACCGCTCGTACTACAATTAATGATTATTTACTATGCAGTGCCACAATTATTAGATATTCAAATTGACCCAGTTCCAACGGCTATTATTGCATTCGGTTTAAACTCTGGTGCTTATATTTCTGAAATCATTCGCGGTGGTATTAATGCGGTCGATAAAGGACAGATGGAAGCGGCACAGGCACTAGGTATTCCATATGCAAAAATGATGAAGGATATTATTATCCCACAAGCCGTAAAAAATATTTTACCATCTTTAGTGAATGAATTTATTACATTAAATAAAGAAACAGCAGTTGTAACAGTTATTAGTGCACTGGATATTATGCGTCGAGCGTATATTGTAGGTGGCTCAACATACCGCTATCTTGAGCCTTTACTATTTGCAGGTGTAATCTACTACATTATGACGCTTGTATTAACGTTCCTTGGTAAAAGAATTGAGAAAGGAATGAGAAAAAGTGATTAAAATTGAAGATTTACACAAATCATATGGACAAAATGAAGTACTAAAGGGTATTTCAACAGAAGTTAAAGAAAAAGAAGTAATTGCCATTATTGGACCATCTGGATCTGGTAAATCAACATTCCTTCGTTGCTTAAATTTGTTGGAAGAGCCAACGAACGGAAAGATTACAATTGCTGGTGATGTTCTAACGGATAAAGGGACAGATATTATGAAAATCCGTGAAGAAGTTGGCATGGTGTTTCAACATTTCCATCTTTTCCCTCATAAAACGGTGCTCCAAAATTTAACATACGCACCGATCAATGTTAAGGGTATGGACAAGGCAGCTGCTATCAAAAAGGCTGAAGATTTATTAACGAAGGTAGGCCTATTTGAGAAGCGCAATGAATATCCAAACCGTCTATCAGGAGGGCAGAAGCAACGTGTTGCCATTGCCCGAGCACTAGCGATGGATCCTAAAGTAATTTTATTTGACGAACCAACCTCAGCTCTTGACCCTGAAATGGTAAAAGAGGTATTGGCTGTTATGAAAAACCTTGCTGATACTGGGATGACCATGTTAATCGTAACGCATGAGATGGGCTTTGCTCGTGAAGTTGCGGATCGTATATTATTCCTTGATGGCGGAAAGTTAATTGAGGATGCACCACCAGAGGAATTTTTCACATCCCCATCTACACAGCGTGCGAAAGATTTCTTAGAAAAAGTATTATAAACAGGGAAACGCATTTAGACTTCTTGAAGGAGTGTCTAGATGCGTTTTTTTTACTTTTGTTCATTTGTTGTGGTATTTATACGATTTAGATGGCGGAAAGAAGAGTCTAAGTGACGGATGGAAGGGCAGAAGTGACGGAAAGAGAAGCTAGGGCGGCGGAAAGAGAAGCAAGAGCGACGGATAGAATCGAAGCGAAGGAAAGAAGAGCCAAAGCGACGGATAGAAAGGCTGAAGTGACGGAAAGAAAAGCCGAGGCGACGGAAAGAAGAGCCAAGGTGACGGATAGAAAGGCAGAAGTGACGGAAAGAGTAGCCGAGACGACGGAAAGAGAAGTTAGAGTGACGGATAGAATCGAAGCGACGGAAAGAAGAACCAAAGTGACGGATAAAAAGGCCGAAGTGACGGAAAGAAGGCCCGAGGCGACGGAAAGCGAGGCTAGAGCGACGGATAGAATCGAAGCGACGGAAAGAAGAGCCAAGGTGACGGATAGGAAGGCAGAAGTGACGGAAAGAAAACCCGGGGCGACGGAAAGAGACGCTAGAGCGACGGATAGAATCGAAGCGACGGAAAGAAGAGCCAAGGTGACGGATAGAAAGGCAGAAGTGACGGAAAGAGTAGCCGAGACGACGGAAAGCGTGGCTAGAGCGACGGATAGAATCGAAGCGACGGAAAGAAGAGCCAAGGTGACGGATAGAAAGGCAGAAGTGACGGAAAGAGTAGCCGAGACGACGGAAAGCGAGGCTAGAGCGACGGATAGAATCGAAGCGACGGAAAGAAGAGCCAAGGTGACGGATAGGAAGGCAGAAGTGACGGAAAGAAGACCCGAGGCGACGGAAAGAGAAGCTAGAGCGACGGATAGAATCGAAGCGACGGAAAGAAGAGCCAAAGTGACGGATAAAAAGGCCGAAGTGACGGAAAGAAGAGCCAAGGTGACGGAAAGAAGAGCCAAGGTGACGGATAGAAAGGCAGAAGTGACGGAAAGAGTAGCCGAGACGACGGAAAGAGAAGTTAGAGCGACGGATAGAACGTCATAAAAGGAGAGGCAGTCACCGGAACGTAGTGGAGAGATATCTTACCAGGCGTGTTGATTAGGAAAAAATAGGTTTTATTATTGATCGATGAAAGGGTTTTTCTTGTTGCTATTTAGTGTCGAGCCCCAAAACAGAATCGCTAAAGCTACTTTCGTTCGTTTTATAGGAATACTTTGAAGATTTATCGAAACTAAATCGCTCTTTATCGAAACTATTTGAGCTTTTATCGAAACAAAATCTTATTTTATCGAAACTATTTGGGCTTTTATCGAAAAACAAGCTCTTTCTATCAAAGAAATCAACATCATGGTGGATAAAAATGGTTAATCAACACACCTGATATCTTACATTAATATGAAGAAACATCAAATCATGAATAAAAGAGTAACTTAATGAGAATGATGTTATTCTTTTTGTGCAATCTATGGATTTTCACAGCATAGACTTACAATTCGAAAGTTTTATGCTTATAATAGGAGGGTAAGATTTTTATCTGAAAAAGTAGCCACAAAGTGAGCGATTGCGATTGAAAAAATTATTATATGTAGCTTTTTTTCTTGTTTTTATAGTCATTTTTTTGTACGTAAACAATCACTGGCTGGTTGTAAGCAAGTATGAATTCGAGTCAGAAAAAGTGCCTGCCAGTTTTGATGGGCTACGCATTACGCAAATAACAGATTTACAGGATGCTCTCTTTGGCGAACAGCAAGAGAAACTCATAGCGAAGGTGAAGGCAACAAATCCTGACCTGATTTTTATTACAGGTGATTTAGTGGATAGTAATCGTTATGATTTGGAGCGAAGCTTGCAGGCTGTTAGAGGATTAGTTAAAGTAGCGGATGTCTATTATGTACTAGGAAACCATGAAGTAGCGACAAATAAAGTTAATGTAATTTATGAGGAGCTGTCATCGTTAGGTGTACATGTGTTGTCCAATGAATCGACCGTCATTGAGCGCGACGGGGAGCGCTTGGCGATTGTTGGCATAGAAGATCCGTTATCGGGTAGAACAACGAAAGAAATGCTAGAAATAGCAACAAAAAATGTTCCACCAAATGTACTAACGATTTTACTAGCGCATCGACCAGAAGTGTTTAATACGTATGTGGAGTTTGGCATTGATTTAGCATTTGCAGGACATGCTCATGGTGGGCAAGTTCGAATTCCTGGTATTGGCGGACTTTTCGCACGAGGACAGGGAATATTCCCAAAATATACGTCTGGTGTTTATACGGAAGGAACAACAACTATGGCCGTTAGTCGAGGACTAGGTAATAGTACAGTGCCTATTCGAATTTTTAATCCACCAGAGATTCTTGTAATGGAATTAAAGAAAAAATAAGCACTGCGTCTTTGCTACGCAGTGCTTTCTATTTGAGGCTGGGACAAAACCTCATTTTTCTGCAGCGAAATTGGAGCGGAGCGCAACGGCAGCAACAGAAATCTTTAATGAGCTGCAGTTTTGAGATTTGTCGAGAACTTTTGATTGTTTATCGACCAACTTTATCGATTTATCAACCAACTTTTTTAGTTTATCAACCAACTTTTGAAAAATATCGACATTTATCTTCATGCAACACTAAATTTAACATCAAAAAAGCGCGAGAAATCAACGTTTCTAAATTGATTTCTCGCGCTTTTTAGGTTTTGGCCAGTTATGTCCCAGCCTCTAGTTTGTAATTCATCATCGGAAAGGCTAGTTAAGTACTTCTTGCATAGCTTCAAATAGTTGCTCGGTAGAGATCATACACTCGCCACCGCCTTGTACCATTTGATCACTTCCGCCACCTTTTCCATTAATGAGTGGCAGTGCCTTTGTAGCAATGTCTTTCATGCTTTTTTCAACTTTTGCGCCACGTGCTGCGACAAACTGAAGCTTGTCTTCGTTTTCTGAAACAAGTAATACGATAGCTTCTGTCTGCTCAGCGACAATCGTTCTAGCTAATTTTTGAAGCTCTTGCATAGTGCGCTGATTAAAGGCGGCAGTAATAATGCGCTTGTTACTTGAAACTAGCGCTTTTGCTTCATAATTTAGCAGCTCCTCTTTTGCCGCCAAAAGTGCTTTTTCCGTATTTTTCTGTGTTGTTAAGATTTTTGTAAGTGCTGTAGCTGCTTCAACTTCAGGTACACTCAATTGTCTTGCAACATCAGCTAGTACTTTCTTACGCATGGCAAGCTCCGCTAAAACTCGATGGCCACAGACAAAAGAGACACGAATATTGCCTTTCATTTTTTCCGTTCCAAGAATTTTTATCGCGCTGACTTGTCCAGTTGATGTTGGGTGGGTACCGCCACAACCGTTGTAATCAAAATCAGGAATAATAACAAGTCGAATATCTCCTGTAACGGCTACATCTTTACGTAGGCTGTAGTTCTCTAATTCTTTTTCTGTAATCCATGTCGTTTCAATTGGACGATTTTCCAAAATAATTTCATTGGCACGAGTTTCCGCTGCTACAACCTGTTCCTCTGTAAGGGTGTCCACGGCAATATCAATTGTGACCTGCTCACTACCTAAGTGAAAGCTAACAGTTTGTGCATCAAAAAGCTCCACAAACGCAGCTGTTAAAATATGTTGACCAGCATGCTGCTGCATATGATCAAATCGTCGTTGCCAATTCAATTGTCCATGCACTTCTCCCATCAAAGTCGAAGAATCATCTTGAATATAATGACGAATTTCATCATTAATTTTCTCGACATCAATAACCTTGATATCATTTAAAGTACCAGTGTCATGAGGTTGTCCGCCTCCTGTTGGATAAAATGCAGTATTTGATAGCACCACGTAGTTACGACCATCTGCATCGGTTCCTTTATTGACAATTGTTGCATTAAATTCACGTAACATAACATTTTGATAATATAGTAGCTCTTTCAAGAAAAAGCCTCCTTTATGTAAGAGAATCACGTCTCTCGATTAATTTATTTTCATTGTGGCATAATTACTTTCAAGTGTATACGAGTTTTCTATTTGACCCATGCTGAATTTGATTTAATATATAAAGGAACAGGTTAACTTAAAGGAGATCATACAATGGAAATTACACAATTCTCAATGGAAGAAATTTTAGATCCAACAAATATTATTGAAGGTAAGCGCTATGAATTTATTTTAGATGTAGATATTGATGAAGAAGATGAGCTTTACCACGAAGCAGGTATTGAGATTCGTGTATTAATTGCTGAAAAAGATGAAGCACCATTTATTTTAAATTACTTCATCATGGAAAAAGCAGAGAGCGAGTATTTAGATTTTGCATTAGAGGATGATGAGCTAGAAGAGATTTTAGCATTCTGCAAAGAGGAAATGGCAAAAGCATAATAGGCAAGTGTGGATTGTACAGGTAAAGAAAATTTCTTTACCTGTTTTTTTAAGAATTATTTAAGCTTGGTGAAATATTAGTGTTGTGTTCAAGGGCTAAACTGAGTTTTAGAATTAAAAAAGAGGTTTTAAAACGAAGAGGTGCTTTATGTCAGTTTATACACATTCAATAATGGTAGCTTTATTAATAACAATTTTCTCATCCTTTATGCTATTTGTGCCTTGGCTTATTTATACGTATCGGAAATATGGCTACTTATCTGTATCCAAAACTATTATTACGTTCTCATTTATTTTTTACTTTTTATCGGCATTATGCTTAGTTTTATTGCCTTTCCCAGAAACGCGTGATACTTGCTCTTTGCAAGCCCCAGATACTGTCCATTATAATTTACATCCTTTTCAATTTGTCACGGATATTTTAAAGGATAGTGGGATTGTTTTGACGAATCCATCAACATGGATTTATATACCGAAGCAGCCTGCTTTTTTTCAGGCACTTTTTAATTTCTTACTGCTCATGCCTTTTGGCGTGTACTTGCGTTATTTCCTTAAAAAAAGAAAGTACTGGAAACGTGCATTTCTATTTAGCTTTTTGCTAACATTGTTTTATGAGGTAACCCAATTTACAGGGATTTATGGCATCTTTAATTGTGCGTATCGAATTTTTGATGTGGATGATTTAATGCTTAACAGTGTTGGTGCACTAATAGGGTTCTTCTTAGCCCCTGTTGTGTGGGCGCTGTTTCCTTCTCATGAAAAGGTGACGGCTAAAGCAGCAGAAATGGTCGAGAAAGATATTGTCAAACCGTTATCGATTTTGTTGGCACTAGCAATAGATTTATTTATAGCGCAAGTCATATTGTTCTTCGTTAGTGTCGTAACAGGCTATAGTGGCATGTTTGAGTTTTTAATAAAAATTGCTTTGTATATGTTGCTCTTTGGTGTTGTTCCAAGCTTTACAAAAGGTGCAACATTAGGGATGAAGTTTATGCGATTTACAATGGTCAGTGAAAATGGCAAAAGTATTGTCAGTCAATCGTTGCGTCGTTGCGTTGCTATTCTCGTGATAGTCTGCATTTCGGAGATTATAACAATTATAGGGAACATAAAATTAGATATGGATTCACCATTTTATGTACTACAAATTGTCATTACCATGTTAGCCTTTATAGCGAACTTTGTTCTAATGATGGTTATTGCTATTCATGTAATTCGTGTCATTGTAAGTGGAGGTAGACGCCGCTTTTATATGGACTATTATGCAGGCCTACTAGCAACGAGAAGAAAATAAGGGGGATTGTTGGATGAAATACGTAATCATCGGGGGAGATGCTGCCGGAATGTCAGCAGCAATGGAAATATATCGAAATGTACCAGGAGCAGAGATTACTTCTTTAGAACGTGGATTTATTTATTCATATGGGCAGTGTGGGTTGCCCTATGTTGTAGATGGACGTATTTCATCGACAAAGCGTTTAATAGCAAGAGATGTTGAAACATTTCGTGATAAGTACGGCATTGATGCACGTGTTGGGCATGAGGTTAACGGAATTGATGTGGATCAGCAGCTTGTGTTTGGAACGCAGGCATCTGGGGAATCATTTGAAATTCCCTATGATAAGTTACTTATTGCAACAGGGGCAGATCCTATTATGCCAGTAAAAAAGGGTTCAGATTTAACAGGTATACACACAGTAAAAACAATACCTCAGTTAGATGATTTACTAGCCGATTTGACGCCAGATATAGAACAAGTAACAATTATAGGGGCAGGTTATATTGGGCTAGAGATGGCTGAGACGATACATGCTTGCGGTAAAAAAGTAAGATTAATTCAACGAGGTAGCTCTGTTGCGAGAATTTTAGATGAAGAGCTGGCGCAACATGTCCATGCGGAAGCAAAAAAGAACGACATCGAGCTTGTGCTAAATACAAAAGTAGAGGCATTTGAGGGGAATCACCGTGTTGAGCGTGTTATGACGGACAATGGCGCATTTGAAACAGATTTAGTCATTATGGCTGCGGGGATTAAACCAAATACTCAATTTTTAGAAGGTACAGGTATAGCACTAGAGAAAAATGGTGCGGTGATCGTCAATCGACATTTAGAGACATCTGTTGAAAATATTTATGCTGCAGGAGATTGTGCAACGCATTTTAATATAGTGAAAGAACGCTTAGATTATGTACCTCTTGGAACGACAGCTAATAAGCAAGGTCGTTTAGCGGGACTCAATATGTCGGGTAAGTTTGCGCCGTTTCGTGGGATTGTAGGTACGTCGATCTTAAAGTTTTTCAATTTAACGATTGCCACGACGGGTATTAATGAGCGCAATGCTAAAGAGCTAGGTTTTGAATATGAGGCATTTAAATTGTCTGCGCGCCATATTGCTGGTTATTATCCAGGTGCCCAACGGATATTTATTAAAATTGTTGTTCGTAAGCGAGATCAACAGCTTTTAGGCGCACAAATTGTTGGCCCAGCAGGTGTTGATAAACGTATCGATGTTTTTGCGACAGCCTTATACAATAAAATGACGTTACCAGATTTACTAGATTTAGATTTATCTTACGCGCCTCCTTTCAATGGTGTTTGGGATCCTTTACAACAGATTGCTAGAATAAATGCGCGTTTATAACGTAGGGGGTAATTAGACATGAGCATTTACGACATTCAAGTCGCTTTAGAAGACGGTACTCAGTACAGCTTAGATCGTTATAAGGGGAAGGCAATGTTAATTGTTAATACCGCTTCAAAATGTGGTTTTACACCGCAGTTTGAAGAATTAGAAGGTCTATATAAAAACTATCAGGATGAGGGCCTTGTTATACTTGGCTTCCCATCAAATCAGTTTAAACAAGAGGTAGCAACTGCTGAGGAAGCGGCGTCACAATGTCGTTTAACATATGGGGTGACGTTCCCTATGCATGAAATTGTGAAGGTCAATGGCAAAGATGCACATCCTATTTTTGATTATCTAACGTCTCATTCAAAAGGCTTTCTCGGTAAAAGTGTAAAGTGGAATTTCACAAAATTCCTTGTGAATCGCAACGGCGAGGTTGTTGGACGCTATGGATCAGCTGATAAACCGAGTAGCTTTGAGGGCGATATTAAAAAAGTATTAACATAATAAAGTTGAAGGATTCATGCACAGTTTTGTGTGTGAATCCTTTTTTTTGTGTGCTTTGGAAGGTGGATGTCGATAAAACTTAAAAGTTAGGTGATAAAAAGTAAAAGTTGGTGGATAAAACATGAAAGTTTATCGATAAAACGAAAAAGTTAGGTGACATTTTGTTAAAACGAATGTCATGTGGATAGGTTGATAGGATTGGAGGCTGGACGACATAATAAAGTAAAATGATTCGCACAAAGTATGAGTGTGAATCATTTTTTATGCTCTTTTGAGGGTGGATGTCGATAAAACTTAAAAGTTAGTGGATAAAACGTAAAAGTTCGGTGATAAAACATGAAATCGATAAAACTAAAAAGTTGGATGACATTTTGTTAAAACGTATGTCATGTGGATAAGTTGATAGGATTGGAGACTGGGCGACTCCTTGGGGATCAGCGTCGCAGATGAGACCCTGCAGCGTAGCGAATGTTTTCTGTGCGAAAGCGTAGTGCTAGCGTAGCGGCAGCACCAAAAGCGGCTCATCGGACGCCCCCAGGAAGCTCTGCTCTGCGCGAAAGCGAAGCGTCAGCGGCAAATGTTTTATCTGCGCGAAAGCGAAGCGTCAGCGGCAAAGCGCCCAGTCGGAACGAAAATCAACCTCTCATTAAGGTGTCGATTTAAGGTTGTTGTAAGCTTGCGTCAAATTTGCTGTAAGTTTGGGGTCGTATACTGAAGTCAGAAAGAAGAGGTGAGCGTTTATGACGCCATTATTAAAGGTACAAAATGTAGAAAAAACTTACGGCAAAGGCGCGAATATATTTACAGCGCTATCGGATATATCATTTGAAGTAGAAAAGGGAGAGTTTGTTGGTGTAATGGGGCCTTCAGGGGCTGGGAAATCAACGCTACTAAATGTGTTAGCAACGATTGATACGCCAACGACTGGTGAAATTGTTATTGGTGATACAAACTTAGCGCGCATGAAGGATGCAGAGTTAGCAGATTTTCGTCGTGACAATTTAGGGTTTATCTTCCAAGACTATAACTTGCTTGATTCGTTAACAGTTCGTGAAAATATCGTATTGCCGCTCGCGATTGCAAAAGTGCCAACAAAGGCAATTAACGCAAGGGTAGAACGTATAGCCACACTGTTTGGTATAAAAGAGTTACTCGATAAATATCCATATCAAATTTCAGGTGGACAAAAGCAACGTACAGCTTCATCACGTGCGTTAGTAACAGAGCCGAAGTTAATCTTTGCGGATGAACCGACTGGTGCTCTTGATTCAAAATCAGCAACAGACTTGCTTGAAAGTTTAAGTGATTTGAATAATTCTCAAGCTGCGACAATTATGATGGTTACACATGATGCATTTGCAGCAAGCTTTTGCCAGCGCATACTATTCATTCAGGACGGACAGCTTTCTAAGGAAATTCATCGTGGTATTCAAACAAGAAAGCAGTTTTTCCAAGAGATTTTACAGGTGCTTGCTGGCATCGGAGGTGGAGTAAATGACGTTATTTAGTTTAGCGCGTAAAAATATTCAGCGCAATTTGTCGAATTACTTTTTATATATCGCCTCGATGGTATTTAGTATCGTTATCTACTTTACGTTTGTGACATTGAAATATAATGATGATCTTTCAGCATTAAAACAATCATCGCAGCAAATTAAAGGATTGATGAGTGCATCATCCGTTGTGCTATTATTCTTTATCATCATCTTTATGGCGTATTCCAATTCGTTCTTTATGAAGAGACGAAAAAAGGAAGTAGCACTTTACTCTTTATTAGGTGTGCGTAAGCAGAAAATTGGCTTAATGCTCTTTTTTGAGAATTTAGTGATTGGGCTTGTCTCTCTAGTGCTTGGAATTGTTCTTGGATTCTTTATGTCACAAGGGTTATTAATGATTTTAGTACGTCTTATGGGCTATGAGGTTGTAGGAAGTTTAACATTTTCAACTGAAGCACTATTAAATACTACGGGGATTTTTACGTTATTATTTTTATTCACATCTTTACAGGGCTATCGTGTCATTTATCAATTTAAACTGATTGACCTGTTTCATGCTGAGAAGCAAGGAGAAAGAATTCCGCGTGCATCATTAGTAGCAGCTATTCTTGGGACGTTGCTAATTGCATTTGGTTATTACACAGCATCTGAAGATATATTCACGAGTGAGATTTGGAGATTCTTCACAGTATTAGGTACTCCGCTGCTGGTGATAGGTGTGACAATTGCAGGGACATATCTATTATTCCATAGTGTTAGCGTATTTGTATTAACGACGTTGAAAAAAGCAACAACTTGGTCATGGAAATGCTTGAATTTAATCGGTGTATCACAATTATTGTACCGTATTCGAGCAAATGCTAAATCTCTTTCAATCATCGCTATTTTAAGTGCGACAACGATCACAGCAGGTGGCGGCGTTTTCGGAATGTACTACAATGCGGAAGCAACGGTACGTCAAATGCTACCTAACACATTTATGTGGAAGGGCGATACGGTGAAATTTTCGCAAGAAGACGTTTTATACAATGAATCGCTTTCTGTGAAAAATTTACGTGTCGATAATGAAAATTCGTTTTTTGAATATACATTATTAAAGGAATCCGACTATAATCGTTTAGCAAAATTGCAGGGGAAAGAAGAAGAGTTGCACATTGCAGATGGTTCAACAGTGTTACTTGATGCCACTTTTGATGAACGTTTTTCACATGATTTCACGGGTGAAGGGTTTAAATTGGAGAACGGGGAATCATTTCAGGTTGAAAAAATGTATACAGAGAGTGTATTAAATTATATTGCAGCTGGTACAGTACTCGTTGTTAATGATGAAGTGTTTGCTGCCATAAACGCAGAGAATGTTAAGATGCAAGTTGTTGGTATGGATAATGACTTGAAGAAAAAAGCCGTTTCAAAGGAAATTTACAATCAGCTATCTACTGAACAGCAAGAAGGTTTTTCAAGTGTTCCGCAAAGTTATGAGGATAGTTTAGCAACCGTTGGATCACTATTGTTTGTAGGAAGCTTTTTAGGACTAGTCTTTTTAGCAGCGACAGGAAGTATTATTTATTTCAAAATTTTAACAGAGGCTGAGGAAGATCAGGCGAAATATGCAATTTTAAATAAAATCGGTGTTAACAGTAAGCAAATATTAAAAACAGTTGCAGGGCAGGTTGCTGTCATCTTTAGTGCACCACTCATTGTTGGCATCGTGCATAGTGCATTTGCGCTACTAGCCTTTTCGCAGCTATTTAATATGGATATAACAAAACCAGTAATACTGTGGATGATTGCTTATTCAGCAATTTACGGCATATATTATATCTTTACAGTTCGTTCATTCTATAAAATTGTGAGACAGGGGAAATAATATGAAAAAGGTTTTCTTAGGTATAGGCGCATTGTTCTTGTTGTTCGTAGCAGGCCTTGTTGTTCTGATGACCGTTGATTTTAACCGTTTAAATAAAGAAGCATACTATGTTCATATCACTGCTGATGGTAAATTGGAAGAAAATAAATCTAGTAACGGAGAGATATGGAAATCTTATTGGTACGAGCTACCTGCCTATGACAAAAATGGGAAGGAAAAAACATTGAAGTTTTCAGCTCATAAAAATTTACGTCACGATTCGTATTTGAAGCTTTATGTAAAAAAAGAAACGGAAGTTACATCATATGATGAAGTAAAATTCCATGAGCTACCTACAAAAATACAAGAGCAAATGAAATAATAAGAAGAAGGAGTAGGAGTAGTCCCTAACGAAACAGGGCTACTCCTTTTTTTCTACTTGAAATTGAATGCTGACAGTTGTACCTTGTTGTCCTTCTGAGGTAATCGTTACAGTTCCTCCGTGCGCTTCAATAATATCTCTAGCAATAGCAGTACCTAACCCGGTACCATGTGTTTGTTCAGTATTTGTACCTCGGTAATAGCGCTCAAAAATATGTTCAAGGTCTTCTGCAGCAATGCCACTGCCATTATCAGAAATCGTAATAGAATGATCATCAACATGAACGTTGACTGAAACATCAGAAGGATTATGAAGCAAGGCATTGTGTAAAAAATTCATCACTGCTCGGCGCATAAAGTGCTCGTCAATGTGATGCTTTATAACATCTTTAGCCGCATTAAATTCAATATTGGCCTGCTCATATTGTGGCGTATTTAGTGTATCAATAACGATTTCGCGGATAAATTGCACCATATTTACCTCGGTTAAGCTGAGTGGAAGCTGCTGATGTCTTAATCGCATAGTTAGGTTTAAATCATCCAGCAAATCTTGCATATGCAATGATTGCTTTTCGATAATTTGAGCGTATTCCGTTTGTTCATGAGGCGTTAATGTCCCGTCATTCAGTAGCTCCGCATAACCACGAATCGAGGCAAGAGGCGTTTTCATATCATGTGAGACATTACTGATCCATTCCTCGCGCATCATCTCTAAACGTTTACGCTCCTGCTCATGTGCAGCTAAATCTCTTGATACCTCATTTAAATTCTCAAAAACTGGTTTGTACACGCCACCTGGCATTTTACTAGGCATATGCTCACGATTCTTTAAATGACGAATACGTTCAATCATGGCATATAGAGGCTTGGTTAACGTTCGGCCGAAAAGCCAGCCAACGAGTGCAGCTACTAATAAATCAGCAATGACAATGAGAAGCCCAAACTTGCCGATAAATTGTAATGCCGATGAGCCAGAAATATGAAATACATATCTCGAAACACCACTTCCCTTGATGCCGATTAGATAACTAATACTTTCTTTACTTCCCATATAAACGGTTGTATCACGATCGAATTCTTTATATTTATAAACTTGAATTAAGTCAATTGGTGCATAGTGTGAAGGAGCTTTTTCTGGAGTAAAATGGGCATCAATGACTTGTCCATTAGCATCAAGCAATTGAATCCAAGCATCTTGCTGATGCAATTGTTGAAGTCCCGCCTTACTTATAGAAGGTGTTCCGTTACTTATATCGATATATTGCTGAAATTCACGAACGAATCTTTCCTCTGAATAAGCAGAGGCATTATAATTATTGACCTGCTGGAAAATTAAAAAACCAATTAAAATGGCTGTATTCACAAAAATAACAATGATGACAATGGAAATCACAGAAAGTAGAAAGCGGGAAGTTAGTTTCCATCTCATCCTTGTGTCCCTTTTGGAATGACAAATTTATAGCCTAGTCCTTTTACGGTTGTAATATACACAGGTTTTGAGGCATCTTTTTCAATCTTTTCGCGCAGACGTCGAATATGCACCATAACCGTATTGTCTGAGCCGAAAAAATCCTCTCCCCAAACACTCTCGAACAGTGTCTCTTTACTTAAAATACGATTAGGATTGTGCATAAAGCAAGCCATCAAGCCAATCTCCTTCGCCGTTAGCTCCAATAAAACGTCCTCTTTATGTACCTCCGTTTCATCCCCATTTAGCAGAAATGGACCAACTTGTATGGCCTTCGCGGAAGTCATTGGTGCTACCTCCTGTGTTTGATAGCCAGCTCTACGCAGCTGTGCCTTCACACGATAGGCAACCTTTTTAGGACTAAAGGGTTTTGTAATATAATCGTCTCCACCAATAGCGAGCCCTAAAATTTTATCAATTTCCTCATTTTTCGCTGACATGAAAAGCACTGGTACATGCGACACGTCTCGAATACGTCGACATAAATCGTAACCTTCACCATCAGGAAGCATCACATCAAGAAGTACAATATCGGGTTGTGACTGTTGAAAGCTCGTCCATGCTTCTTGAATGGAGCCCGCCGTATGAATTTGTTTATAGCCCTCTTTTTGTAGACTGACTTTTAGCAGATTTGCTAAATCAGCCTCATCATCCACCACTAAAATAGTTGGTTCTTGCATGGTTAAACACGTCCTTTCCGTTTTTTTATGAAATCACTAATAACTCTTAGCGATAATTAGAAGTGTATTGAAAGACTTTTTTCTTATTATAAATGAAACACACTGGAAAGACGAAAAGATGTCATTGCTTGCTACGTTAAAAAAAGTTGAGAGTTTTAGTGAGTGGGCTTCGATATAGTTAGTGAAGAAGCTTTTTCAATCAACATAAAGGAGGCGAAATGATGAGATGTTCAGCTGAAAATTTCATTAGCCGTTTACAAAATCAAAAAGAAGATGCGCTTGAATATGTAATTGACCATTATTCAGGCTTCGTCCATGCAATCGCTTATAAAATCCTTTCCGGCATCAATAAGGACTCTATTGATGACTGTGTTAATGATGTATTCCTAGCCATTTGGCAAAATGCAAAACAATTTAAAGGCGAACCAGAGGATTTCAAAAAATGGATAGGGATGCTGACAAAATATAAAGCCATAGATTTATTCCGTAAGCTTGAAAAACAACAGGCACGAGAGAAGGGGGACGAGGGGCTCTTGCAAAAGCCCGATATAAAAGATACACAGCAGGAGCTTTTGAAAAAGGAGCAAAGAAACGATTTACTATTAGCAATTAGTCACTTAGAAAATATTGATCGAGATATTTTCATGATGAAGTATTATTTGCAATTAACAAATACAGAGATAGCAGAAGCACTGCATTTATCAAAAGCCGCCGTAGAAAACCGGCTTTATCGAGGGAAGAAGAAACTAGCATCAACAATACAGTTGAAGGAGGCATTCATATGACAAAAAGTTATAAAGAGTGGCTGGATCTGGATGTGGATCAAATTGAACCAATCGAATTATCTGCACAGCAAAAAATGAAGCTTAAACAAACGATTTTAAAAAAGCAAACAACAAGGAAGCGTATGCCAAAATGGGTGCGTCATATAGCAGTAGCAGCAATAATTGGCATTAGTATGATAACGACCGTAAATATTGCTTTTCCAACACTTGCTTCACAAATTCCGTTTATGAAAAATATTGCTAGCTATTTTGATAATAAAAGCACAATGTTTGAGAATTTTGATAGTTATGCAACGGAAATTGGACAGGTTCATTCTAGTAATGGCTTATCTATGATGATAGAGAATGCTGTGTATGACGGTACCTCACTGACAATTTCTTTTGCACTTGAAACAGATACAGATTTAGGAGATTCTCCGTTTATAGAAGGAGACTTCATGGATTTCAAAGGAGCTGTTGGTGGTGGAGGAAGTAGCCGACTGGAAAAGATAGGTGATAATAAATATATCGGATTAGCAAATGTAACACCTCATTTCGATAAAGAGGCTCCAGATGAATTAGAAATAACGTGGAAACCAAAAGCTTTTCTCAACACGGATAAAGATACAAAAGTGGAAGGGGATTGGGCATTTAATTTTAAGGTTTCTAAGTTAGCAGGTGAGCTACAGCTAGTCAATGAAACTGTTACAAACTATGATGTCACAGCCCGATTTACAGCACTTGGAAAAAATGATATGTCTACTGTTATTCACTATGAATATGAAGTTGTCCCAGAGGTGCTAAAAAAGTGGCCAGAAGTAACAGTTCAATTTGATCAATTGCGAGACAATCTTGGCAATACCTATGTAGTAAACGGAAATGGAGCTAAAAGTGAGGACAGTGGCATTTCCTATAAATCGAGTGCTACTGTACAGACCATTGATCCAGCGGCTACATCGATTACATTTGTTCCTAATATCTATTTTTCCTTAGGCTCAGGGCAAGGTATGGAAATAAAAGAGATGGATTCTGTGACAATTCCATTAAAATAAATTTACCCGCGGAAAGTGTGTGAATATCCACGACTGAAATATACTAACCAGAAATAAAGGGTTTTTGTGCAATCAAAAAGTACAAAAACCCTTTATTGTTGTGGATCGTCATAATTAGCGCGATAACTATTTCCTTATTAATTCGAAATAAAAGTTAACTAACTAACCGAAGTGTCCAAGATAAATTACCTTAAGAAGTGGCGTTCTTAGCTTGAGATCTGCCCACCAATCAGTTATCTTGAAAGGCAAAATAATGGCTCACCAAAAGTTGTGGATGACGTTTTTTAAATATATGCGCTATATATTAATCGAAACGGAAATCACCAACACGTTATGTGATGAGCCAAAATAATACTTTATATACTCGTTTGAAAAGTCTATAGTAAGCACGGAACTATTTTTTTAGGGGTTAGCTAGGGCCCTTGAAAAAGGAAGGCTTATATTAAAATGTCTTGAAAAGCCTTAAAATCAACGATGCAACTTAAGGTTGCGGAAAAAGTAACCAATGAGTTCTCGATTAATTTTATGGTTTTCAGTAAAGTTAAGGTATCAAAAATGATAGGCGGAATGATTTATGAATTTATCTCAGAGTTTAAAAAATAAAAGAGAAGAGCACAATTTTTCACAAGAAGATATTGCTCAAAAATTAAATGTTTCTAGACAATCTGTTTCAAAATGGGAAAACGGAAACTGCTATCCGGATTTAGATAATCTTATTTTATTAAGTGAGCTATATAATATTTCGCTAGATGAATTGGTTAAGGGCGATAAAAATTTTCAAAAAAAAATTGTAATCCAAAATACTGAAAATAAACTTCAAACGACTAGATGGTGGGTTTTGATACCGATTATTGGTATGCTATACGGATTGCTTTCGATGATTTTGAATCATTTTTAAACAATATAGCTTTTACATAGAGTACACTTAACTCCGGCGTTCGCTCACTGATCGCTGGAGCTTTTTTAACTCCTTTCCGATTCCGGACGCAACTATGCCGAGGCAAATTGATTAGCATAAAGACTTTTTGAAACTTTTTACAGGTAGAAAGCGTAATAAGAGTATCAAACCATCTAGGAGGGAAAATTGATGTTTAAAAAAATAGCAGCAGACGCACTTGGACTTTCAGATATTGGAGTAGTTATAACTCGTGAGGACTATGATAAGGCGGATGCAGATGACTTTATACTGCATGAAATTGACGAGAAAATTTATTTCTTAATTAAGACAAAAGCAGATGAGTATTGTTTTACAAATCGTGCAATTATTCATGTAGACGGTGAAAGCGCGATGAGCAAAAAGCGTTTACTGCGTCGTTATGACTACTCAATGCACAATATTAGTGGAGTGTTCCTTGAAACAGCAGGAACTATTGACCTTGATGTCGAAATTAAATTTACAATCAACAATACGCCATTTTCAATTGACATTCATAAACGTTTTATTAATGACATTAAAGATTTATATAAAGCGTTGCATGCCATTAGCTATGAGCAAAAGCAAAATGCATACAAGCTAGAGGTAGCAGAAAAGAGTTTATCGATTGCTTCTTCTTCCATTGGCCGTATCGGGAATGACAATGTCATACCATCTGCATCATTCGAGGAGATTACACGGTTTGCGAATAATTGGATGATTGACCATAAGGACAAATACAAGAAAGAAGATTTCTCACACGTTTTTGATTTATACATTAATAACTAAGAAAATATAGGCTACTAAAAAGAAAACTAGTATGCTTGAAGATATTCTTCCATGCACAATTTATGAAAAGAGCTGTACACAATCAACTGTAAATAGCGATGATTGTGTTTATGTCAAAATAAAGTGCAGACTTTTACGATACATTTGTACGAGTCTGCACTTTTTTATGTATAGATGGCTTTAAAATCTACGAAGTTAAACTAGCTTTTATTCATTTAAAATAATAGAAATACACTGATAAGAAGTGATTTCTATACTATTTTGATTTCTCAATGTATATGTGTAGCGATATTTTCCTTGAAATGGCAGGAAATATCAATCTTAATGTCGAAATTTAACTTTATATAGGAGAATTTTTTAGGCATTTTAAGATTTTAACAAAAATCTATATACATAAAATCAGAACTAGGAGCGTGACGAAAAGTGATAAACGAATTGCATGTGCTAGAAAAAGAAGAAATGGAAAATGAAGACCTTGTACAGCCGCCGCAAGCCGCAGAAACATTATTCGTTAATGAATTCATAGATGGAATTTTAGATCCACAACAGAAAATGCTTGGACCTGTAAAAGACGGTGGGACAATTATTGCTAATACGACGCCAGGATGCTGGGGCCCAATGCTAACACCGACGATTCGTGGTGGGCATGAAGTGACAAAGCCTGTATTTGTAGAAGGGGCAGAGGTAGGGGATGCCATTGTCATCAAAATTAAATCCATACAGGTGACATCATTAGCAACAGCCTCTGGACACGATGAGGCAATTTCGGATCGATTTATTGGGGATCCATTCGTATCAGTAAAATGTCCAGGCTGTGGTAAGCTTCATCCAAGTACAGTTGTCAAAGGGATAGGTCGGCAGTCTATTCGCTGTTCGACATGTGATACAGAAACATCACCTTTTAACATGACAAATGGTTATACAATGGCATTAGATCATAAAGGTAATATTGGTGTGACTGTTGGACGAGAAGGGGCTCGCCGTATTGCTCTTGATGCGAAAAATTATATGCGCACACCTGAAAATTCTGTGCAAAATCCTGTAGTAGCGTTAGCACCAAGTGATTTGATAGGTGTTATGGCAAGAATGCGTCCGTTTTTAGGGCAGCTTGGAACGACACCTTCAAAAGCGATGCCAGACTCTCATAATGCTGGTGATTTTGGTGCGTTTTTAATCGGAGCACCACATGAATATGCATTTACGCAGACGGAATTAGATACACATCGCACAGATGGGCATATGGATATAAGCCGTGTTCGAGAGGGAGCAACAATTATTTGTCCTGTAAAGGTTCCAGGCGGCGGTGTGTACATTGGTGATATGCACGCAATGCAAGGGGACGGCGAAATTGCAGGACATACAACGGATGTTGCTGGTATTGTTCAACTACAGGTAAGTGTATTGAAAAAAGTAGACTTGGATGGTCCAATTTTATTGCCAAATACAGAAGATTTACCATATACAGCGAAGCCTTTTACAAAGGAAGAAAAACGTCGTGCACGTGAGCTTGCAGAGGAATTCGGTGTTAAGCATGTGGAGGAGGCATTTCCTGTATCAGTTGTTGGCTCTGGAACGTCATTAAATGAAGCAACAACTAATGCTATAAGCCGTGCTGCAAGGCTCTTTGAGATGAGTGAGCCAGAGGTTATGAATCGAGCGACGATTACAGGCTCGATTGAAATTGGTCGTCATCCAGGAGTCGTAACAGCAACCTTCCAAGTACCTAAAACAGTACTGAAAAAAGCACGAATTTATAAGCCAGTAAAAAAACAATACGATTAAAAGTATAAAGAGAAGCCCGAAAAGAAAGCAAACTAGAAGTATTTTATAGTTTGCTTTTTTGTGTTGTAGGGAGAAAATTGAACGAATCTTCTTGGGTTAAAAAGCAAGGCTATGATGAAAGGGTGGGGGACATGCTCCTTCACGAACAAATTTGCTGATGCCATAACAGGTGCAATTGATGGATTGCATTGCTTGATGAACTATACGGGGACACGATGCTTTATGGCGTCACTTGGTGGGATCGGTGTACTCGTAAATCGTCGTATGGAATGCGCCGTTATCCCAGGTTGCAGAAAAAACTTTTTTAATATTGTTGGAAAAATGGTCAAGGGAATTTTTGTGAATGTTGTGTCGCCTTATATAGAGTGATTTTCGTTTCAGGCTACCCGTTTCCTCCGTTTCGCTGTTGCTGCCGCTGCGCTTTCGGGGCAGAAAAACATAAGACAAATAAAATTTGTCTTATGTGAAAACCTTTTTGCATCTGCCGCTGCGCTTTCGATGCAGAAAAAATACGTCAAAAAAACTTTGACGTATTTAAAAGCTTTTGCCCCTGCCGCTCCGCTTTCGGGGCAGAAAAAATACGTCAAAAAAAAACTTTGACGTATTTTTTTGTAACTATTTAGTTGGTCGCCCGTCTACTGTTGTGAGAATGCTTTTTTCTCGATTACATTTGTGAATGGCGCATAGCTTTTATTAGTTGTGCGTACTAGGGTGCTAGCTTTGACTAGCGTAGGCAATGAGCTATTTGTGACAATACAAATGGGCTACCAACTTATGAGTGATTGTCCAATGCTCATTTGCCGTATTTCTTTCAGATATTTTTATATACAGCAAGCTTCAATTTTTTAACCCATCTAGGAGGTATTTGTACCTTTTATAGATGGCTTTTTTTATGTTGATCTAGCTAAAATTGTTCAATTTGCACAACTATATTGATTGTAACTTCTTAATACATATCTCTATTTTTTTAGCATATGTTGGATAAGATTTGTTATATTGAAGAAAGAGTGTTAAAGGCACGTATTTTACATGATAGGGGAAGATCTTTGTTGGTTGAATTTGATAGGGGGATCCAGTTACATGCTGTTGGATTGTGATGAGCAGTTATTCATGACATATAAACATAGTGGTGAAAAAGGTGCTGAAAAGTTACTTTCAAAATGGTTTGAGGCAGAGATTGACTCACAGGTAGACCCGAAAATACTAGGTACTGCACTTTCACCAAATTTATTTTTAGTGAATGAAGAAACGGCGATGAATATTGCGTTTTCAACTGCACGAAAATATTGGGGTCGTGTAACGACAGACATGCAAACTTTTTTTAACAAGCATGGTTTGGATACTAAATTTGTAAATGAACGTCTCAATGATTTTTTTTATACGCAAAAAGGCAAGGAAACCTTTTTTGAGCAGCTTTTTGCACAGCATACAATGGACTTAGAGCGATTAATCTGGCTAATTTTTGGGAAGCGAATGCAAATTACAATGCCGGTTAATGAGCTAGAAAAGATATTTTTATATAAATTTGAAAATGTTTATTTTGTGCATATGATTTATAAAGAAGATACTCAATTTTGGCATTGGCTTTTCATCAAAAAAGTTTATTCACTGTTTATCCACAAACCTTTAGAAGAATTCACATTTATCCATGAAATGATGGGTCATATTGAACAATCTACAAGAAAAACTTATGCACATGTGGATAACTTTGTGGATTATTATAAAAAGACTCTGGATAAGTGTATAACTTATGTGGATAACCGTAATTCTACTTGCTTGGCGAAAAAACAGCTACATCTTTACCAGATTGTAACTCACTATCGTTTATCAGAAGGGGATTATCGGTGTGTTAAAACTTTAATTACTTCCTTTGAAGCGGATTGGCGTTATTCGATGTATGCATTAACGGAGAAAGAAAAAGTTCTGATAGCCTATCTTCTGTTTCATATAGCGCATCGGGAGAAGAATAATGAAAGTGTTATTCAATATGGTGAGTATTTATTAGAAGATGAACGGCTTAATAATTACGCGATAGAAGTTTTGTTGGAGTATAAGGAGTTATTGCCTAATCGTAAGCCAACACCTCCTGCCATTATTAAAAATTATGAACTTAATTTTTTAGAAAATTTGTATGCTGTATTGCTTGATCATTATGTAAGAATGGAGCGTTATCAAGAGGGGCTCCTGCTTTTACAGGAACATGTACTAGCATCCAATAAAAAAATACATGCCTCTTTAGTGCAGAAAAACTATAGTAATGAGCAATTTATCGCGATTGAAGCATCAGTTCAGCAAGATATTGCTCTACATGTTAATAATTCATTACAGCATATTGGTTTGTCTGTGGAAGAATGGCGCCAACATTACCGTCAGCCTGATACGCCTTATTATTTGGTAGCACAGAGCGCATCCTTGCATATGCTAAATATTTTAAAAGTTTTATTTGTTACGGAGCAGTACGAGCTTTTTGAAAAATTAATGGAAATCTATAAAAAATATTTGCTCATAGAGGATCATTTCGAAAAGCTAAGAGTATTTATAAGTGCGTATGTTTAACTTCTTTCAACGGATTAGAAATACAAAAAAAGTGTCTAATATGTTTTAAATGCAGCATTAGACACTCTTTTTATTTCATATATTTTGCGTAATGGTACTATTCTAAAACCCCTTTGTCCTGTAAGTCAGCAATTTGCTCGACACTATAGCCAAGTGAAGATAAAACTTCTTCATTATGCTCTCCAAGTTTGGCACCGACATGCTTGTACTCTGGCTTGGCGCCGTCAAACTTAAAAGCAGAAGCAATTTGCTTTTGTATTGTACCATCGCTCTTGGGAATATCTACAATCATGTCACGAGCCTTGAGCTGTGGATGCTCGCATGCTTCCGGAAAAGTTAAAACTGGTTCGACACATCCCTCGAAATCCTCGTTAAATACTTCAAGCCATTCTTTGTAAGTCTTCGATAAGAATGCATCATGGACTGCCTCTTTAAAACGAATTTGTGTATAGTATGAATCATTAAAAGTATTATCAATGAGCTCAGGAATATCAAGCGCTTCACAGAGCAATTTGCGGAATTGAGGCTCAAGACTTCCTACAGAGAAGAATCGGCCATCCTTTGTTTTGTAAAAGTCATAGTAGCTGCCGCCATTTAAAATTTCCTGTTCGGGCTGAGGAACACGACCACCGCCAATATAGGCAGACCCATACATAGCGTTGAGCGAGAATACCGCATCCGTCATACTTATATCAATATATTGTCCTTCACCTGTTTTTTCGCGGTGTAAAGCAGCTGCGAGTATACCAATTGCCGCGTGCATTGTACCCCCGGCAATATCAGCTAGCTGAATACCCATTGAGACAGGTTTTTTATCTTGATGGCGTGAATAATCAAGTAAGCCGGCTAATGATAAATAGTTATTGTCATGTCCTGGTCGATTGCTATATGGTCCAGTTTGTCCATAGCCTGTAATTGAACAATAAATAACCTTTGGATTTACTTCTTTTAGAGCTTCATAGCCAATGCCAAGTCGTTGCATGACGCCTGGTCGAAATCCTTCGATAATGACGTCGTACTCTTTAACGAGTGACTTGACAATTTCTATAGCTTCAGGCGATTTTAAATTTAATGTTAATGATTTTTTAGAACGATTCAAATGTTGATGAATATATGACTCGTGATCATCGTCGTAAGGAGGCATAATGCGCGTTAAATCTACACGCTTTGAAGATTCAACGTGAATAACCTCTGCGCCTAAATCAGCAAATATCATTGTCGCCATTGGCCCTGGTAGTAATGCAGAAAAATCGAGAATTTTTAACCCCTTTAAAATACCCAAATCTCCCAACCCCTTTTTGTGTAGGCTACAATGCCATCTATTTTTGAGAAGGAATTGTAGCGCTTTTCTCATTATCCCCATTTTGTGAAAAGCGTGCACCATTTCTGTATTAATACAGAATGTTTGTTAATTTATCAGTATTATAACAGAAGAATTGATGGCTTGACCATGTTAAGTTTTATTATAAAATAATTAGTCAGAAAATTATATGTCAGAATAACAATAAAAGTAAAAAAATTTAGAATAAAGATTCTCTGTCAAATTTCAGATAATAACTTTCATTTGTCTGAAAATTTTATCGTGATAAAGATGTAAAAAAATCTCTATGCAATAAATTTTCGCATAGAGATTTTTGTGTGCTATTGATTATCGATTAACCAAATTATTTAGAATAGAAGTTAACTGTATAATAGGGTGCACCGTTATCTTTAAAACAGACACCAACAAAAATATGTGTAAATTCTTTTCTTAAAATATTTGTACGATGTCCTTTTGAATTCATCAGTGCTTCATGGGCAAAAATACTATTGTGCTGTCCATGGGCTAGATTTTCGCCATACCAGAAGTAATTAACTCCACTAACAGTGAGACGGTCATTGGAATGATTACCTACATGATCCTTATGGCTAAAAAATTGATGTGTAATCATATTGCTGCTGTGCTGTCGAGCAATGTGATTACATTTTTTATCATAAATAAGTGGCTGTAATCCTTCTATAACTCGCTCATGATTAATAAGTTCAACCATTAAATCTTCAAGCCCTGTTCGTAGTTCATTGCAAGGCTTACCATAATAACCACTTTTACTTAATTCTGTTTCGGCATTAATCCAAATGATAGAACGAACTTTATTGTTTTTGTGTAAATCATAGAAAAAAGTAACATAGTGATGATCAATTAAATAGGTCCCATGTGTAGCATTGCCTTCACAATCATTATAATCGAGTAAATAACTTGTATTTTGATAGTGAATGGCACTGAGCGGAAGACCATATTTTTTATACACATCTGTTCGATTGGCACCGATAAGAACACCAAATACGCTATACCCAATACGTGTTTCATATCCTCCAATCTCATTAGAATTATGTTTTCCTACGAGGGAGAATTGGGCGTAGTCCGCATTTACTCGATGCCATTTCATTTTATATTCACTTTGAAAGCTAGGTAGTGACAAAGTTTTTGATGTTTGAACGAGCTGTCTTTTTTGGATTAAAAGAAGTATTGGCCCATAATGCCATACTGAAACCAAACATAATTGGAGCTGCTTTACGTAACAACATATTTATACCCTCTTCTATAAATTTACAATAAAAATCTATCGAAAATATAAGAGCTTTATAGATATAAAATACTATATTTTTATTCTGTTAACGATGCTAAAATTTTGGAACTTTCCCTACTATATGGATCATCCTCCGAAAGTTGGGTATGGTGGTGATTTAAACATATGTAATGATCTTCGTTCCAACAACGCGACTCCTTGGAGGGCAGCGTCACAGGGCTTATCGGATGCCCCGAGAAAGCGCCCAGTTGGAACGGAAATCAACCCCACGTTATGGTTATGAGCCTACTATCGTACTTTTGTTATAATAGGGTCATGAAAAACACTATTTTGACAAATGTTTTTTCTTAACACACGAAATTATCCTTAATAAGGAATTTTTTGTGCTTTAATAGACTGATAGAGATAAAGTTAATTGGCAGTAGTTGAAAAAGATATTTATAAGAAATTATAAGCTAGAGGTAAAGGGTAGAAAATGAAATCAAAACGTATAAAGTTAAAACATTTAATCATGGGAGTTGCGTTGGCTGCATTTTTCTTAACAAGCATTGGTAGCATTTGGAGCGGTTATCGAATGAATGTTGACTCCATTAAAGAAAATACGCTTGAAACGAATCGAGTATATGCTCAAAAATTAGCGACAACCGCAAGTGCTTATCTAGAGGAAGCTTTTAAGATTTTAGGATATAGCGCCAACCATATAAAGTCGAAAATGAATGATGAGAATGCGTTGAATAGTGAAACAGAGCGTTTGAAAATGCAAGATAATATGTTTAACGCAGTGTTTATCACAAATGCAGAAGGTCTTGTATTATCTGTTACACCACCAGCTGAAGAGGCACAAGGTCAAGTATTAACAGCTGTTGAAACAGAAGAAGCGTTATCGAAAAGGGAGCCTTTTGTCTCAAAACCTTATGAAGGGATTACAGGGCGTCTTCTGATTTTTATATCGTATCCTATTTTTTCAGAGAAAGATGAATATTTAGGAATGGTTGCTGGGACAATTTATTTAAAGGAACGAAATGTTTTTAATACGTTACTAGGGGAACATTATTATCAGGATGGTTCGTATGTTTATGTAGTTGATTCAGACGGACGCGTTATCTATCATCAGGACCCAAGTCGTGTCAATGATATTGCTATTGATAATAAAGTTGTTCAAGCAGTAGTTTCTGGAAAAAATGGAGCACAGCAAGTGGTGAATACAAAAGGAATAGAAATGCTTGCTGGTTATAGTACAGTCCCTTTAACAGGTTGGGGTGTTGTTGCTCAAAGACCATTAGATGTAGCATTAGAACCTTCATTTGATCGTGTACAGGATGTCATTATAAAATCCATTCCTCTTATGCTAATTTCACTCATTATTGTACTTTGGGCGGCAGCACGTATTGCAAATCCTTTACAGCAATTAGCTACTTTAACAGAGGAGAGCTTGGAAACGAAAAATGTAGAAGGCTTGAAATCTGTGCGTGGCTGGTATTTTGAAGTTTATTATTTGAAGAGTGCTCTTATACACAGTTTAACGTTTTTACAGGGGCAAGTGTCTTATTTTAAGGATCAATCTACAACAGATCCATTAACAGGTATAACGAATCGTCGCACGATGGATGCAATGCTAGCTGAATGGCTGGAAAACAAGTTGCCGCATGCCTTCATTTTGTTTGATTTAGATCATTTTAAGAGTGTTAATGATACGTATGGCCATGCAGTCGGCGACAAAGTATTGCAATTTTTAGCTCAAAATATGAAAGCGGTCGCTCGTGATGGAGATGTTTGCTGTCGCTACGGTGGCGAAGAATTTGTTTTGTTATTGCCAAATACTACAGCTGAGGAAGCGGCACAGGTGGCGGAGCAACTGCGCCATATTTTGGCTCATACTATAAGTCCTTGTGGTCGCCCAGTGACATTATCTGCTGGAGTTGCTGTATATCCACAAATGGCTGACACTGCAGAAAAGCTGATTGAAGCTGCGGATGGGGCGCTGTATCTCGCAAAACAAGCTGGACGAAATCAAGTCATGGTCGCTGAACAAGAAAATAAATAAAAAAATGTATTGAAATAGGCTTACATCTTTTATTTTTTGGGTACACGATTAATACGACAATCATTTGGGCAAGCTACTTTTAAGTCATTCCCCATATGACTTCTAAAACATGTTCAAATGATTCGTAAACTCGGGACACATCTCTCGATCGACTTGACAAGATGTAAGGTTATCCCCCTTTCCCTTATGACATCGCAAGTTCGACCGGATGTATGCCTATATATCGCTAAAGCCAAGAGAGCACCGATGCTCCTTGGTTTTTTTGTGTTATGAAAGGAATTTCAAAAAAACGGTTGGTCAGTAGACGAAGAGTGTAGTGTCCAAACTGTTTTTTTGATTCATCACCAAAAGCTAGGGATAACATTTGTTAAACGCAGACTGTAAATATAAGCAGATCTTCGTTCCGACTGACACCCCCAACAAAGCGCCCAGTCGGAACGGAAATCAACTCCACGTTATGATGATGTGCCTTTTTGAGCTTATTGCTAGCTTTTATTAACGATTTTTTTCCATTATTTTAGAAATGTCTATGAAGGTTCACTATCTACCTGTCGATATAAAGGGTATGATGAAAATGATATTTTGTACGTATCAAAATACATAAAAGAAAGGAAGAGTGGGATGGATAAAACAAAAATCCAAAAAGTGAATAAAGCACTGATAGCAACGGTTTTTGCTACTAGTGGGATTGCTGTTGTAGTGCCACCACCACAAAAGGCAGCAGCAGCTACTTCACCATTTACAGATATTGACCAATATTCAAGTCATTATGACAATATTTTAAAACTATACTCTCAAGGTGCGATTAGTGGGTATGCAGATAAAACTTTTCGACCAAATCAAAATGTAACACGTGGTCAGGCAGCAAAAATGCTAGCAACTGTTTTAGACTTAGACTTAAAAAATGTACAAGATCCATATTTTAAAGACGTTCCACAGGGCAGTGAATACTATAAATATGTAGCCGCATTGCAAAATGCAGGAATCATGTCTGGATATTCAAATGGAACATTTATGCCAAATGAAGTCGTTACACGTGGGCAATTAGCGAAAATATTAGTGCTAGGCTTTAAATTTGAGGTGGCATCTAATTACAACCATAGCTTCAAAGATGTAACAAGCCAAACAAGCAACGCCATCTATATACAAACTTTAGTTGATTTAAATATTACAGAAGGAACAACACCTGTCACATTCTCACCATTTGATGCGGTAACTCGTGGACAAATTGCATCCTTTATTGTGCGTTCACAAGAGAAAAAGAGCAATGCCACATCTTTCAAAATTACAGGTGTTGAAGACGATGTTGTCTACATAAATGCTGAACCATATTCAGTACCAGAAAGTCTTTCACATATTTTTAACGAATATAATGCACCAGTATTAAAAGGTGCGTTTATTGAAGGGGATCTTTCAGGCAAAACTATTCGCTCTGTATCGAAGCTAACATTGAATGCGAGCGGGACAAGCTCAAAATTCCTAGAGTTTGATGGAGATCATGGTTCCTTCGGTGCGACAATTATCGTAAATGGGAACTATATTGAATTTTCAAATGTTACATTGACTGGCACAATGTATGTGAACGAAACGGTACGTCCACCTTTACATTTAGGTGTTTCCAACTATAATCCATTATCGATTGGCCGTATAGCAAGCAATAATTTTGCGTTTATCGACTGGTCTAAACCCGAAAATCCAAATGGTGAAAATCCACCCCCGTCCAATAACGGTCCGACAACGGATTTTGAAAATTGGACAGATCAGAATTCAAACAAGAATCCTGATAAAAACAAGCCATTTGAGAATTGGTCTAAAGATAAAGTGACGATGAAAAATGTTGAAAAACATATTGAATTTTATAACAGCACTGTATCACGCCTAGTCGTATCTCAAAGCGGTACAAAAATCGAAACAAATATGAAGCTACCACGTGTAGACATCATCAGAAATGTCCGTGAATTTGAGATTCAAGGAAATATCGGGACACTAAACCTCAATACAGATACAAAGCTAACAATCTACGGAGATGGCAAGATCGACTGGATTAACTACAATAGCTATACAGATTTAGAGCTTTATTTGGACGGTCGTGTAGGTACTCTGTACGTTGATAATGCATATGGTTGGGTTGATATTGGAGATTACACATATATTGACAAAGTTATTATACCGAAGGGCGAGTCACCGAATAATATCTTCGACGACTTCCTAGAGGATAAAGATAATGTAGGCATTATTACTGATCCAGACGGTAAACCGATTGATAAGGATGAAATTGAGAATCAAAAACCGACTGATAAAACGAAACCAATGGTTGATATCACAAAGGTAACACCATTAAATGGTAGCGATGCTCAGGTGGATTTTACGTCAGATGAAGTCGGCACTTACTATTATATAGTTCGTGAAAAGAGCGCTGATGCACCAACAAAACGAGAAATGGTAGAACGTATTGCTACTGAAAACGCAGCAAGTGGAACAGGTGCGGCTGTAAAAGGCACAAACACTGTTAAAGTCACTAATCTAGGTGAGAAAAAAGAATATGTCGTTTATGTAATGGTAGTTGATGGAGCGAAAAATGCTTCGGATATTAAATCACAATCATTCCAAATGAAGGATGGCTCACCGCCAGCCGTAAAGTCACTTACAGTAGATCCACTAAATGGCGGAACACGCGCTGAGTTAAAATTTACAGCGAGTGAGCCAGGGGAATATTACTACTATGTGCGTAAAAAGACGACTGCCGCAGATCCTACAACTGCAGACATTATTGCTAAGCCAACAGGTAAAGGGAAGGCAGTTGCGGGTAAACTTGGGATTACTGAAATTTTAACAGGTTTAGAAGCTGAAACAGAGTATCAACTTTATGTAGTGATGAAGGATGATTCGGGTAATAAATCGGTGGACCCTATTCCGAAAGAGGCTATAAAGGAATTCAAGACAAGTGCGTTAGACAAAATTCCTCCATATATAGTTGGAGGAGAATTATATAAATTGGACGAGATTAAAAACGAATTTTATGTAACAGTGAGCGAAGAGTTAGATCCTATTACTGCTGAAAAAGTAGAGAACTATGAATTTACAGGTACAGGGATTATTAATGTAGGCTTACAAAAACCAATTCGTCCCGAAAAAGTTGTCTATAATAAGTCTCAAAAAAGGTTAATCTTCACTGTTCCTTCATTAACAGGTTTTGTCAATGGAGATAACTTAGTTGTAACTATATCTCCAACTGTTAAAGACTTAGCTGATAATGAATTCGAAAACATTAATAATATTCCGCCTAATAGTGTTCCAAGAAATACAGCTGAATATATTCATAAAGATGGTGAGTGGCCTTACTTAACAATCATAGGGGAACCTGCGATTAATAAGGAAAAAGATCAGACACTCGTGGAATTCAATGCAACAAAAGCAGGTACTTATCATTATTTAATTATGGAGTCAGACTTAAAGTTAACAAGGGATGATCGCCTACGTTTAATTGAAGCTGTTCAATTGAATTCAAAAACTTTTAAAGTTGGAACAGAGGATGTAGCTATTGTCGGTAGTGGTGGTAATAAACCAGCGCAATTAGGACAACAAAAGGTTACCATTCCGCTTCCAAATGCGACACCACCATTAGATCCATTTAAGAGCTATTCGATTTATATGGTGCTACGAGATCGTTCAGGGAATGTATCTGACATTCAAACAAAACATGTTATTGATGACCGTACACCACCGAAAATTGAAAATACATCAATAAAAATAGCAGAAGGTGACAAGAAGGCTACTTTTAGATTTATGTCAGATGAAGATGGAACATATCACTACATCTTGAGAAAAGAAGGAGATCCAACTCCACCACCAACAAGTGCAGCAGAGGTTATTGCTAAAGGAACAGCAAGCAATATGCGGAAAGATACAAATGAAATTAATCTTTCCTTAGAACCTCATCAAAAATACGAGCTTTATGTTGCTGTAAAGGATCGCTATAATAATGAAACAATGTTACAGGTGGGTACAGAATCGAAAGTTTACACGTATGATGAAAAACAAAATAAACCAATGAATCTGACACCTGGCGAGAATGGCACAGGTGTTATGGCATACAAATTCTTCTCAGATGGGACACCACCAAAAGTAGAAGATCCTATCTTTAAACGTCTCGATGGCAAAACATTTGAAGTAACCTTTTCAGAGGCTGTTGATCTAAAGGATTCAGATTTTAAATTAATAGATCCAGATACAAATACAGCTATTTCACCATCCTATGCTTCATGGAAATGGGAAGATACGACTGGTAAAAAGGATTCTGACCCTCGTAAGCTAATTCTTAATTTTGCTAATGAAGTGAAACAAAGCTTTGACATAACTGTAAATGCTACAGCTAAAGATAAAGGTGGCTGGACATTTAGTAAGGAAAGAGCAGAGTACAAATATCCAACGAAAGTGAATACAATTACTTCTGCAACATTATTACCTGATACACAGTTCCTAAGTAATCTAAATATTTCTAAACAGGTTCAAGTTGTCGCAAACCTAAATACTGATATTACATGGGATCAGCACTATTATTGGGCAGTCCTTTCTGAGGGATATGAATTAACATTAGAAAATGTACAAGAGATTATAACGAAAGCAGATAGCAGTAATTTCACATATATTCCTGGTGGAGCAATCGTTTCATACGGAAAAGGAAAAATTACAGCACCTAATGACGCAAGTTCTGCCAAAACGTTTACAGCTATCCAAACTGGAAGTGATCCGAATTCAACAAACGTGTTCCAAAAAGACCAACGTATTTATCTATTCACAAAAGATAAATATGGAAATATTGTTTACGCGAAAGAATCAACAGCTCCAACAGCTCCAACTTATGTATTAATCAAGCCTAGAACTCAATAAGCATAAAAAAGAGGCAGGGCATAACGAGGGCACTGAAAAACTTATGTTTTTTAAACGATTAAGTTTTTCGAAATTAATAAAGAGGCACTTTTTGTTCGGATTTGAACAGAAAGTGCCTCTTTTCTTTGATTATTTTTATTCTTTTTCATTCAATAACTTGACTTTTAATTTAAAGATCACTTTGTTGAAAGATATTAAATTTCATATTTCCTAAAAATTATCCAATCTTTTAGGATGAAAAAAACCCTCCTGAGTAAAAACGTAGCAGAAGGGCTGTCGTATATATATTTAATAAGTATTTCGTTTTATTTCGGCAAGCTTTCGCTTTAATATTGCATTTTGTTTATTCATTTGGGAAATTTGATTTTCAATAATTTTTTTTCCATAACCTTTAGGGGCAGAGGCGATTAAAACAACATTATCATCTGATTCTTTTTTCATTGTTGCATCCTCCTATCAGCTTTTTTAAGAAATAACAAAACCGATATCCTTTAATTAGCCCCTCCATCACACCCAACCAAACGCTCGAGCAACTGTCGCCGTTAGCCATGTTACGCTAATGGCGATAACAGTTGGAATTAAAAATGACATAAATGTCCATTTCGCACTTTTTGTTTCTTTATAAATGTTGACTAAAGTCGTTCCGCAAGGGTAGTGCAGGAGTGAGAATAACATCATATTTAAAGCTGTTAGCCACGTCCAGCCGTGGTCGATAAACACTTGTTTTAGCTTCGATAAATCTTCAATTTCTAGCATAGCTCCTTGAGATAAATACGCCATAATTAGGATAGGGATAACAATTTCATTGGCTGGTAGCCCAAGGATAAATGCAGCCATAATAAAGCCATCCATACCAAGAGCCTGACCAAATGGGTCTAAAAAGTTAACAAAGTGCATGAGAATACTTGTATTCCCAACGTAAATGTTGGCGAATACCCAAGTTAAAATAGAGGCAGGTGCTGCAACGATAACCGCTCTTTTTAATACATTCCATGCTTTATCAATACTTGCTCGTATGATTGTATTCCAAAACTTTGGTCTTCGGAATGGTGGAAGCTCTAATGTGTAATGAGTTGGTACGCCTTTTAAAGCCGTTTTAGAAAGGACCCAAGATACAGTTAATGTTACAACGACACCGAACATGACAAATCCCATCAAAATTGCTGCTGTCATAAATGTACCTGCTGCCCCGGTAAAACCAGTTACCATAAATAATGATGCTAATAAAATAAGTGTTGGCCATCTCCCGTTACAAGGAACAAAATTATTCGTTAAAATAGCTAACATTCGTTCACGAGGAGATTCTATAATTCTAGTAGATAGAATAGCTGCAGCATTACAACCAAAGCCCATTGCCATAGTTAATGATTGCTTCCCATGTCCTCCTGCTCGTTTAAATAAACGGTCCATGTTAAATGCTACTCGTGGTAGATAACCGTAGTTTTCTAATAGAGCGAACATAGGGAAGAATATAGCCATTGGCGGTAGCATAACACTAATAACCCAACCAGTCCCTCTGAACAGCCCGAGAACTAAAACACCATGTAACCATTCTGGTGCGTGCATTACTTCAAAAAGTGTTGTTAGCTTACTCTCTAAATAGCCAAATAAGCTCGATAACATATCTGATGGTACGTTTGCGCCAGCGATAGTAATGTAAAAGACAGTCCCAAGCAGAATGAGCATAATAGGGAATCCCCAAATGCGAGATGTAAAAATTTCATCTAATTTATCGGATCTGTACATTGCAGGCTGCTGCGATACGACCTTTTTACATAAGGATTTACTTTTAGTATAAATATCACTAACGATTTCATCTCGAATATCCTCATTCGAAACTTCTTTCACTTCAGCTAAAATGTTTTTTAACGCACTATGATTTAACACTGACTGGGACTCCATTTGTTCTCACCTCTCTCTGTCTATTATTCCCATGATTTTGCAGTTTTAAGATCAATTCCTCATCACCGTCAAGCAAGCGAAGGGCAACCCATCTCGATGGATATTTATCATCAAAATAACCTTCTAATTTCGATTCTACCTTTGTTATGGCTTCCTCTATTTCTTTCGAATAGGTCATGCGATAAGGAGTTGTAACAATTTGCCCATTTACTAGTTGATTCAATGTATCTAACAATTGATCAATTCCTTTTTTATTTCTAGCTGATATTTTTACGACAGGGACTCCTAGTTCGCGAGCCAATTTCTTTTCATCAATTCGGATACCTTTTTTCTCAGCTTCATCAATTAAATTGATGCAAATGATGACATTGTTAGTCATTTCTAATACTTGGAGCGCAAGATTTAAATTTCTTTCTAATGATGTCGCATCAAGCACAACAATCGTTGCATCCGGTTGGTCAAAAATAATATAATCTCTTGCTACTTCTTCATCTGTTGAGTTAGAAAATAGAGAATAGGTCCCGGGCAAATCTACGAGTACATATTGCTCGCCTTTATGCTGAAAAGATCCTTCTGCGTGAACAACCGTTTTCCCCGGCCAGTTCCCAGTATGCTGCTTCAAGCCTGTTAATGTATTAAACAATGTGCTTTTACCTGTATTTGGGTTACCTGCTAAAGCTATTTTATTTACTATCACTTTGTATCCCCCCTAACAATTTCTCCTAAAATCTTAGAGCTCTCATCATTACGTAATGCAATTGTTGTATTGCTTACACGATAAGCTACAGGGTCTCCTAAGGGACTTTTACGAAGAACAGAGATTTCTGCTCCTTTTACAAAGCCTAAATCTAATAATCTTCTTCTTAAAGGACCCTCGATCTTTATTTCTTTTATTAAAAAACAATCCCCAAATGAGCATTCAGAAAGTGGTATTAATGTTTTTGTCATACGCCTTTTTTATTCCTTTCGTTAATAATTTTTCCCTAACTTCATATTGTTTCTTTAAGGAAATTTTATTCAAGAATATGCCTGTTTTATGACAGATGTCAATGGTTTTCGGAATTTTTTTTTTGAAAAGTGTGATAAAAGAGCGTATTGAATAGGAGAATTTGGCAATGCGTATTTGTTTGTTGGACCAAGGAATGTTGGTAAAAGGGGGCTGCTTGGCATATCAGAAAGAGCAAAAGTCGTTGATGCACGGATATAAAATAATCCTTATTATGGTGTATTAATGTAAGTTAGATTTCGTTACAAGTGTCCATGAATCTTTAAGAGGGGGGCTATTTTTGATGTTGTGATTGAAGAGCAGAGAAAAAGATAACCCTCTGCAAAAATGCAGAGGGTTATGATGAAAAATATTGAGCGGATTAATTTCTAACAATCTGGAATGTACCAGGTGTAGTAGTTTGAATAAAATGTCGATTTCCTTCTACTGTGTAATCAGCTGGGATTTGCTCGTTAAAGTCATAAGTACGAACGATGGAGGCATTTGATGGTAAATTCTCGAGAATGATTTCCATATCTGCCTCGAATTCAACTGGTTTATTATTTAATGTTGCTTGGAATGTGATCTGATTCAAATTTCGTGTAATTTGAATTTCCATAACACCAGTATCCTTATTAAGAAGCGTTCCTAGCGGTGGAATAATAACCGTCATATTGGATTTTGTTGTTAAAATGAAGCGCTCTGTACTATTTTCCGAGTCAGCAACATTAATTTTTGCCGTATAGGTATTTTTGTTTCTAGTCATAGCTGTAATTTTACCTGGTAAGGCTACTGTATCCGAAAAAACTTGAGTTTTTGTTTTGCTCCCTTTAGTCGGTAGCTCATATTTTCCATTTACATAGTCTGCTAATGTCCAGACATTTGGCACAAGCTGCTGTTGCACAGGCGTTAAAGCTTCGAAAGCTGTTTTGACTGCCTGTACATCTTGAGCAGTGGACGTCTTAGGCGATAAAGCTGCAATAGCGTTCTCCACTTCCTTTGCCGCCGCCTTGTCCTTCACAACAAGCTGTTCAGCATCTAATAAAATCTTTTCGACGCCAGCAGGTAATGAGACGTTTGTATATTTGCGTAGTGCATTGAGCTCAGCTCTTGCATCAGCTACATCTTGATGGAAGCTAATACGAGAAGAGTTTAACAATTGGATTTTATTGACTACTTTATCGATAGATGTATTTGGTGTGATATAGGAATTCAGTATTTTTTGTGATTCTGCACTCACATATGTTTTTTGCGCTGCATTTAACGTATTGTACCAATCTTTCGTTTCCATGACATTTTGATAGTAATTGGATGAAGTTGAATCCACTGAAGCTAATTTTTCATCAATTTGTGCAGCAAGCTTACGATACGCTATTCTTGTCTGTTGGTGATTTGACAGGGTTGAATAATTCGTAACGTATTGTTTTTCCGTTTCAGTTAACGCATTGTAGGCTTTGAGCGCTGCCTCAAGGTTTCCTTGGAATGAGTAATAAGTATCGTTAATGTTCGAAATAAGCTGTATAACATTCGAAACGTTAGAGTTGTAGTAATAATTATTGTATATGTAAGCAGTTTTTGTATGTCCCGCGATATCAGCAGCCGATGCTGACGTAGTAGGTGCAGTATAGATCAGTGAAGGAACAGCAACTAGTGCGAGTAAAGTTAGTTTTCTTTTGTTTTTCATAATATGGGAAACCTCCTGTATGGTTTTGAATAAGTGTGATGGTAACTCATAGGGATTTTTGTCCTAGATAAAATAAGAAATGGTTTATTATTTACCTGCTGAAAAGAGTTCTGTCTAGACGTAAATATCTTAGTAGATGTCGATAACCTAATTTTATCATAGCTTAGGATTTTTTTATGTATATTTTGGATGAATAGGTAAATAGGTTTTGCGTTTTTTTTAAGATTTTGTGTCTTATGTACTTATGAGAGTCTAGAAGGTTAACGAAATATGATGATAAAAACAGGCAATGTTGATGAAAGAACAACAATATTGCCTGTTTTTTATGTGTATAGAATGTGTTCTTTTAAATGTGGATTGTGGATATTGTCATGGAAGCAATTAAAGCACCTATGACAAATTATTGTTGTATATGTTTTGTATAGGTCGATTTTCTATAGTTAATGATGAGGGAATCTGTCGAAAAGAACGGATCTCTTGGAAAAAGATGTTGTTGAGTAAAAGGAGGTATGAGAGTTCATTCACTTGTAATTTAGGAAACTTTAAAAAGATTGGAGAAAAAATATGCAAACAACAAAACAGCAAAAGTGGTGGAAGTATTCACTAAGTATGATGCTTTCAATAATTCTTATTGCTAGTAGTTTATCATTCGCTATAGTACCCGATAGAGCACAGGCAGCAAGCACAACCCCCGAATTAATTGTAGATTATGAATTTACGGATCAAGGAACGGGTAAAATTTTACCAAAGGATAAAAAAGGTAATTCTACATTAGTGGAGGTTTCCGGAACACATGGCGGGCAAACATATGGAAATACAACTGCAACATATGGATCTGATAGTACAGGCCCTTATTGGCAATGGACAACAAATACTAATCGTGGGGGTGGTTTCACACTAGATATTGATCCAACTAAAGTAGGGATTGATAAAACTTATACGATCAGCGTACGTTTTTCTTATGATACATTTCATAGTAGCTGGACGAAAATTATAGATTATAAAAATAAAACTGCTGATCAAGGATTTTATTTTAATGATAATAAACAATTGAAATTCTTTAACGTTGGTACTGATGGAAAAAAATCAGCTACCCCAAAAAGTATAATCGACATTATTGCCACAAGAGATGATAGTACAAAAAAATTCACTGCCTATATGATGGTAGACGGTGTATTCCAAAAAGAAATTGAAGTGAATGATAGCCTCTCCAGTTGTATCCCCTTCTATTGTAGATAACAAAATTCGATTTGGTTTTTTCCATGATGACCATATATCATCTGGTAAAGAAACAACAACAGGTGGGAAAGTATACTCAATTAAATTCTGGGATGGGGCTGTAACACCTGCAAATGTACTTGAGGTTACTGCTGCTAAAGGGGAAACTGAGAGCTCAACAAAACTAACACTCCCATCACCTCAAACATCAGAAAACAAATTTAAAGTACTTGTTTCAGACAAACTACTAACATATCCTATGCCTGGAGATACACTTCCAGCGGGTGTCCAAGATTATACTTCAGAAACTGATTTACCCAATGTAGATGGAACTAAAAATAAATATATTGGAATTTATGAAGTGGATTCAGCTGGTCAAATCGTAGGTTTCCGTTTAATTACATTGAAAGATAATGAAATTCAGGCAAATAAGCAAGCCTTACGAGATAAGAAAAATGAGATTGAATCACAAAATTTAAATGAATCAAACTATACACCAGAAAGTTGGACAAGTTTACAAACAGCATTGACTAAAGCAAATGCTGTATTAGCAAATCCAGATGCAACACAAGCAGAAGTAGATAATGCAAAAACAGCATTAGAAAACGCAGAAAAAGGCTTAGTTCCAGTCTCAGCAACTGTCGATAAATCTAAACTACAAGAGAAGATTGGCGATATTGATGGAAAGCTTGGAAATGGAACATTAAAGGCAGAAAATTACACACCAGAAAGCTGGAATGCATTACAAAAGGCACTGGAGAAGGCAAAAGAAGTATTTGCAAAACCAGATGCAACACAAGAAGAAGTAGATAATGCAAAAACAGTATTAGAAAAAGCAGAAAAAGACTTAGCTCCAGTCTCAGCAACTGTCGATAAATCTAAACTACAAGAGAAGATTGGCGATATTGATGGAAAGCTTGGAAATGGAACATTAAAGGCAGAAAATTACACACCAGAAAGCTGGAATGCATTACAAAAGGCACTGGAGAAGGCAAAAGAAGTATTTGCAAAACCAGATGCAACACAAGAAGAAGTAGATAATGCAAAAACAGTATTAGAAAAAGCAGAAAAAGACTTAGCTCCAGTCTCAGCAACTGTCGATAAATCTAAACTACAAGAGAAGATTGGCGATATTGATGGAAAGCTTGGAAATGGAACATTAAAGGAAGAAAATTACACACCAGAAAGCTGGAATGCATTACAAAAGGCACTGGAGAAGGCAAAAGAAGTATTTGCAAAACCAGATGCAACACAAGCAGAAGTAGATAATGCAAAAACAGCATTAGAAAAAGCAGAAAAAGACTTAGCTCCAGTCTCAGCGACTGTCGATAGATCAAAACTTGAAGAGAAGATTGATGACATTGATGGAAAGCTTGGAAATGGAACATTAAAGGCAGAAAATTACACACCAGAAAGCTGGAGTGCATTACAAAAGGCACTAGAGAAGGCAAAAGAAGTATTTGCAAAACCAGATGCAACACAGGAAGAAGTAGATAATGCGAGAACAGCATTAGAAAAAGCAGAAAAAGACTTAGCTCCAGTCTCAGCAACAGTCGATAAAACAGCTCTTCGAGATAAAGTAGCAGAAGCTAAAGCCAAAAATGAAGGGGAATACACGCCTGATAGCTGGAAAACGATGCAAGAAAAAGTAACAGCGGCTCAAGCAGTGCTAGATAATGAAAAAGCAACGCAAGAAGAAGTAAAACAAGCATTTGCAGAGTTAAATGAAGCAGTATCGAATTTAGTTCCAGTTTCAACAGTGGATAAAACGGCTCTTCGAAACAAAGTAGCAGAAGGTAATGGATTAAATTCAAATCAGTATACACCTACAAGTTGGACTACTTATGCAACGGTTAAATTACAAGCAGAAGCAGTATTAAACAATCCTAAAGCAACGCAAGCAGAAGTAGATGCTGCATTAGCACAATTAACAGCGGCTCAGATCGCACTAGTGAAAGTACCTGTCCAAACACCAGGCCTAGGTTCACTTAAGCCATCAACAGGTACATTAAGTCCGAACTTCTCATCAGAAGTCACAAACTACACAATGAACGTTGATTACGCAACATCTCAACTATCATTTACAGCGTTACCACTTAATCCAGGTGCGAAGGTGACTATGACAGCCAACGGAAAAGCTATAAACATGGCTGATTTCTTCCCACTAGCAGTTGGAGAAAATACAGTTATGATTACAGTGACAGATGATACAGGCTCAAAAACATACATTATTAAAGTTAACCGTGCTAAAGATACTTCATCTGGATCAGGTTCTGGATCTGGATCAGGCGGTGGCGGAGGAAGTACATGGACACCACCAACACCTCCGACTGAAACAAGCACAACAACAAAAATCAAAGTTGATTTAGAAGTCGACGGCGTTAATCCGATGGAGAAAACACCGGTTGAAATTGAGCGCACGAAGCACGCAAACGGTCAAATTACTGACTTTGTGGCATTAACAGAAGCGAGTGCGAAAGAAGCCGTACAGAAAGCCAAACAAATTGGCAATAACATTGCGCGTATCGTAATTCCAGATGTCAATGACGAAGTGGATAAAGTAACGGTTGAAGTACCAAAACAATCGATTCAAACGCTACGTGAAAATGGCTTATCTTTAGAAATTTCAACGGATAATGCGCATATAGCAATCCCAGTAAGTTCTATTGACGGAGTAAATGACAACTTCTACTTCCGCCTAGTGCCAGTGAAAAAGGAAAGCGAGCGCAAGGTGATTGAAGAGCGAGCGAGAGTTGAAAAAGTAGTGCGCGAGACACTACAAAGTAATGATGTGCGTGTTGTGGCACGTCCGATGACAATTGAAACGAATATGCCAAGTCGTCCTGTACAAGTGACACTGCCACTAAAAGGTGTGAAAGTGCCAACAGCGGCGGCAGAGCGTGAAGCATTTTTAGAGCGTCTTGCGGTGTTTATTGAACATACGGATGGCGAGAAAAAAGTTGTATTCCCAGAAGTGGTGACAATGGCGAAGGGTGAACTTGGTTTACGTTTCACTGTGGACAAGTTCAGCACATTTACGGTTATTCAATTCGAGAAACCAACAGTAGGTAAGCATGAGGCTTATATTAAAGGCTTCCCGAATGGTACATTTGGTCCTGAGGAAAACGTAACACGTGCGCAAGTAGCGACAATGATTGCGCGTATCTTAGGCTACACAGATGACCAAACAATAGATTACGCACCGTTCAACGATATTCCAAGTAATCATTACGCTGCAGGGGCTATTGCCTTTGTGAAAGAGCAAGGCATTATGAATGGCGATATGAATGGTAATTTCCGTGCAAGCGAGAACATTACACGTGCACAAATGGCGACAGTAGTTGCGAACTATAAGCAGCTTCAGTTAGATGAAGGTGTAGCAATTACTTTCAACGATACAAAAGGCCATTGGGCACAATGGATTATCGAAGCGAACCGTACTGCCGGCATTATTAACGGTCGTGAGGATGGAAGCTTCGCACCAAACGAGCACCTAACACGTGCGCAAGCTGTTGTCATGATGAACCGTATGTTTGAACGCGGTCCACTAAATGGCGTGACAACACCAAGTTTCTCAGACGTGAAAGCTAAACACTGGGCATTTAAAGAAATTGAGGAAGCGGCAAAATCACACTCGTACTTTATCGACGAAGATAAGAACGAGCAGCTTTCTAAATAAAAAATAGCAAAAGTGGCTGGGACAAAACTGGACAAAACCTTAAAAAGCGCGAGAATGTTGATTTCTCGCGCTTTTATGATGTAAAAGTTTTCAATTTTGACTTAAAACTATGCTTATGTCATAAGCGACACAAATCATCAGTGCGGTCAGATAGTGTTACATGAAGGTAGATGTCGATATTTTTCGAAAGTTGGTTGATAAATTAAAAAAGTTGGTTGATAAATCGATAAAGTTGGTCGATAAACAATCAAAAGTTCTCGATAAATCTCAAAACTGTAGCTCATTAAAGCGAACGAAAACAAAAGTATCAAGCAGACACGATGTTTATGCGAATGAAGGATGACTATTTGAAAAACGGTCAATTAATTCGAAGGCTAATTTACGTTTCACTCTATTTACTGTCTGTGGAAAATCAACGACAGTAAATATATGGAAATACACTACTGTTAACAGAGAAATAGGGTAAAGAAAATAGAATGACTTGTTCAAACATAGAAAAAGAGGCCGGGCCAAAACTGGTCAAAATCTTAAAAAGCGCGAGAAATCAATTTTAGAAACGTTGATTTCTCGCGCTTTTATGATGTGATATTTTTTATTTTGCTTTGAAAATATACTTACGTCCCAGCCTCTTTTTTCAATCGAGACGGATAGAACCCTCGAAGTGACGGATAGTGCCCCTCCAAAGCGACGGATACCCCCTCGAACTGCCGGATAGATCAACCAAACCTCGATGAACAAAGCCGATATCGCCTGACGCCTATTTAGGAATTGGGAACGAGATGGTCGTGCCTTGTCCAATTACACTTTCTACTGTTAATTCCACACCAAATAATTGCTTTAGGCGTTGTTCAGTGTTAACGAGTCCGACGCTTGTTTGCTTTTTAGGGCCAGTGTTATCGAAGCCAACACCATTATCGGAGATGGATATTGCAAAGTGCTCCTCGGCTTCTGCGATGCGAATTGTGACGGTTCCTCCTTGTATGCAAGGTAAAATGCCATGCTGGATGGCGTTTTCGACCAGTGTTTGAATTGACAGTGGTGGGACTGATAGCTCTATATTTTCTGGGATGTCCCATATTACTTGAACTCTATTACCGAAGCGTATTTGCTCGATTGCTATATAGGAGCGAACGAGCTTTAATTCGTAGCTGATCGGCACCACTAAGTCGGCATTTTGGAAATCAAAGCTCATCTGCAGATAATCACTGAAGGCTAGCAGTAACTCTTCCATTTGCTCATCGTCTACTCCGTGTAGGGATATAATCGAGTTGAGTGTATTAAAGAAAAAGTGAGGCTGAATTTGTGCTTGTAGCCATGCTGCCTCAATCCGTAGACGTTCTTCGCTTGTTTGCTTGACGCGAACAAGTGCATTGACCCTAGATTTAAGTTCTACATATTCCATTGGCTTCTTAACATAATCATTGGCACCATTTAAAAAGGCAAGCTGTATATCTTCTCTTTGCTGACGAGCTGTTAAGAAAAGTATTGGCAGTTCGGAAATAGAGTATCGCTCGCGAATTCGTTGCGCTAACTCATAGCCTGACATATGTGGCATCATAATGTCAGAAATAACTAAATCAAAGCTACCTTCCTCAAGTTTTTCTAGAGCCTCAGCGCCACTTAATGCAGTTTCAATTTCATAAGGCTCTGTAGACAGCACATTAGTAAGCACCTGTAAGTTTACAGAGTCATCATCAACAATTAAAATACGTGAATGACTTGTCACAAGAGATCCTTTTTCGGTAGCTGCAGCAATTTCACCTTCAAATTTGGAAAGATTGCTTAGTAATGACACATATTTTGAAAGAGAGGTGTCTTTCTCAACGCTTAAATCTGTTTCATCGACAGCCGAATCTTCAGCTATCGGTAATGAGAAAGTAAATGTAGAGCCTTTGCCAACCGTGGATGACAGCGATATTGTGCCTCCATGTAAGGTAACGAGCTCCTGGCATATACTTAAGCCTAGTCCAAGTCCACCACCCATAGATGTCATACTCGAATCAACTTGCTCATATGGTTCAAATATACTTTCTTGCATGTCCTTTTCAATACCAATCCCCGTATCTGTAATAGAAATATATAGTTTTTTACCAACCACTTCAGCATCAAATGTAATAGAGCCTTTTTCAGTAAATTTAATGGCATTATGAAATAAGTTCGTAAAAATTTGAATAAGCCGAGTTTCGTCCGCTAATACAGGCGGTAAATCTTTAGGGATGTTTATTAGTAGCTCTACTGGTTTCCCTTTTAACATAAAAAGAAAAATGTTGCTTACACCGCTCGCTAAATTATAAACATTAATCGGCTTTGGATGAAGACGAATAGTTTTTTCCTTTAGTCTTACTAAATCTAGTAAATCGTCTAGCATATAGGACATATGATTACCAATTGTCAGTAGAAGCTTTAAATCGTCATTATTTTTTTCAGCGAGCTGAGGATCCTGCTTAACTAAAAGTGTTTGTGCAATACTCATCATGCCGTGCAGTGGATTGCGAAGCTCATGAGAGGTATTCGCAAGAAAATCATCCTTCGTGTTAATCTCTTTTTGCAGCTTTACTGTAAGCTTTTCAGTTTGCAGCGTTGTTTGGAAATATTGCGTAAACCAAAATGCCGATAAAGCAGTAATACCTATTAGCAAATCGAATGGGTAATGACTATAGGGAAGCTGTGTATTTTGTTTGAATGAAAAAAATAACGAATTAGAGGCTACTGCAGTAGCTGTTAATAATAAAAATATTCCCCCTTTTTGTCCTTTATTTACTATAAAGATGAAGAAAATGGTTATAATTATAGGTGAGATAATAAAAAGTAACGTAAAAATAATTTTAGTTTTATTAATATACTCGATAGGAGCTACTACAATAAATACTAAGTAAATAGAACATAGCATTGGAATAATGCTTAATATTTTAGGTTTAGCATATTCCTTTACTAATTCTCGAAGGAATAATGTGAAAAATAATATGTTCATGATATAAGAAAAATAAAATATTTTGCTTGCCCAAATCCAGTTAATAGGTAAGTAAATATATAGCAATTTATTACTTGAAACCAATACGGTTATACAAGCAGAAATTATACTCATTGCGAAGTAAAAAAGTGATTTATTTCTAATTCCTATTGCAAAAATTAAAATAGTAAAAAGTAAGAAAAATATAAAGACTAAGCAAACTGCGATTTGCGTTGCTATTGAAAAAAACTTTGTGCGTTCCATAGAGTGTAAATCGCCAAAAATAATTTCCTTAGTAAAACCGCCCTGTGCATAGCGATTTGTTTGGACACCTTGTATGATGATCTCGCTTTCACTGGAATCTAGCGTAAAATAATGTGTGATAGGCCTACTGGAGGGGGCAGTTTTTTCATTATCTGATGTCATGTCTCCTAGACCACCGATAAGCTTTCCATCAACATAAAGCTCATATGGTGACAGTCCTTCAGGTATGGTAATGCCATACAGTTGAGGCTTTGTGTCATCTTTCAAAATAGTTAAGCGATAAGAACCATAATGACTATTTGTTTCGTTGTTAAAGTATTGATCCCATGATTCTGGTAAAGCGGAATAAATTTTATGACCATTCTGTTCAGATGGTTTTGGATTATCTGAAACGAGTAGGGTGTTTGGATAAAACTCCCACTCGCCATGTAGCTTTCTTTTAAAGTCTTTGCTTGTTTCAATACCTCGTAAATCGATAGTACCTTGTTTTGCAACTGCTCCTTCTGGGACATCAATGAGATTCATCCAGGTAAATCGAAGTAATAGAAGCAAGCTAAAGAATAAACTAGCTATTAGAAAAATCTTTAAATTTTTGGAGAGAATTTGCTTTTTTATCATAGAGGATAGTTTTCGACAGATTCCTTGAAAAACCCTTCAAAGGTAACGTTTTTCTATCAAATTTAGAACGATATTAAATAGTATGACAAGTGTTTAAGGAGTGGATGGTATGAGAATTGTGATAGTTGATGATGAACATCTACCATTAACGAGATTAAAAACCTTACTTGAAAAAAGTGGTATCTCGGAAATTGATATAGTTGGAGAATATACAGATTCTCTAGAAGCGATTGCTCAAATACATAGTTTACAACCTGATGTTGTATTTTTAGATATTGTAATGCCTAGTATGAATGGACTTGAGCTAGGTGAAAAAATTCAAGAAATATCGCCAAACGTGGAAATTGTCTTTACCACAGGCTATGACCAATACGCTATAGATGCTTTCAATTTACATGCTATAGATTATCTCTTAAAGCCTGTACAAAAGCTTCGTTTACATAAATCATTGGAACGACTTCAACGCATGATCGAAAAGAATCAGCCAATCACAGCTAAACAAAAAATGATTAAGCTGTTAGGGGGTCTGAAGGTAGTGTCGCCAGATGGTAATTCACACTTAATGAAGTGGCGTACGTCGAAAGCAAAAGAATTGTTTGCTTATATGCTTAGTCACCGTAATGAAATAATTTATCGAGACACCATTTTGGAGTTGTTTTGGCCAGAATCTGATATGGATAAGGCATCTAAGCAGCTTTATACAGCTATCTATACAATTCGACAAACTTTAAAAAAATATGGATTTGACGGTGTGCAAATCTCCAGTCCGTTGTTGAACTCAGGTTATAAATTATTGGTGGAAGATGTAGTAATTGATGTGGAACAATGGCTGGCTCAATTAAAATCTTTACCTCCGCTACAACAGAGTACAGTAGAAGACCATGAGCGTGTATTCCAAGCCTATACAGGGGATTTTTTGGGCGATAGTGATTATATATGGTCGGAAAGTGAAAGAGAGCGACTAAGACGTTTGTGGTCACATCATGCACAGCAATTAAGTGAGTTTTATAGTATACATAAAAACTATCTTGCTGCGGTGAAGGTGCAAGAAAAAGTTCAATCATTTTCACCTAATGAGGAAGATAGCTATTTCACCTTGATGAAGCTCTATCATTTACTGAACAATGCCGCTGCTGTGGGGGAACAATATTGGCTGTTAAAGAAAATGTTGCAGGAGCAATTAGCGGTAGAGCCTAGTGAAGGAATTGTGAGATGGTATAAAAATTGGGAAAGAGAATCTACACAGGCTCAAATAGATGTTTTTGTCTAAGATTGGCTCTAGATAAGAATGAGGATTGGAAAAAACTAGCTGATATTAAAGAAAAAAGGATCATCACCAAAAGTTGTGGATGACATTTTTTTAATATATGCACTGTATTTTAGTTGATTGTAGTGGAGACTGGACGCCCCCAGGAAGCTTTGCTCTGTGCGAAAGCGTAGCGTCAGCGGCAAATGTTTTATCTGTGCGAAAGCGAAGCGTCAGCAACAAAGCGCCCAGTCGGAACGGAAATCAACCACACGTTTTGGTGAAGAGCCGAAAAAGAGGAATCGATGCTGTTCGATTTCTCTTTTTCTATGTTTGCCCAAGTCATTCTATTTTCTTTACCATATTTCTCTGTTAAGGGCAGTATATTTACGGAGATTTACTGCCTTGAGAACTTTTGATTGTTTATAAACTAACTTTATCGATTTATCGACCAAATTTATCGATTTATCAACCAACCTTTTAAATTTATCACCCAACTTTCGGAAAATATCGACATCTACCTCCATGAAACACTAAATTTAGCATCGAAAAAGCACGAGAAATCAATGTTTCTAAATTGATTTCTCGCGCTTTTTAGGTTTTGGCCAGTTTTTATTTTCTACCTTTTACTACCGTCACTTTGGGCTTCCTTATAAATGCTGATTGCCTTGTCTAAACTGTTAATAGCATCTGTCACTTCGTAGGAAGATGCATAGGAGTTATTGACAACATATTGAGCGTTTTGCACTGCTTTTTCTAGGTCACGTTTTGCTCTTTCCGTTGTCCACTTTTCATAATAGGGTATGTCAGTTCCATCTCCGTTAGCAGAAGTCTTTACATACTGAACAGAATTAATGAGTGACGTTAGCCAAGATTTATCAACATAATTCCGATAGTTTACACCGGATTTATGATTACTTCTATAAGTTGAAATAGCACTATATAAATAATTATATGCTGACGAAATTTCTGACTGAGACGAGTAGCCATTATTTGCAACGTTTTGAGCGTAGGAAACAGCAGAAACTAGAGCGTCTTTTTCACTTTGTGTCGTCCAAATTGTAGTAGAAGATAATTCAGATCCATTAACAGAAACGGTTACATATTGAACAGAGTTAATAAGTGATAAAAGGGAAGATCTATCGGCATTAGTTTGGTAAGTACCATATTTTTGTGCATTCTTATAAGTGTTGATCGCGTAGTTTAAATTGCTAATAGAATTTGTAATATCAGACTGAGATGCATAGGAATTATTGGCAACAGACTGAGCGGATGAAACGGCAGAAACTAAAGCATCCTTCTCACTTTGAGTCGTCCAAGGTGTATATGAAGCTACATCATTACCATTATTCCAAGAAACTGCAACATACTGAACAGAGTTAATAAGCGATAAAAGGGCAGATCTATCTCCGTTAGTTTGGTAAGAAGTACCATATTTTTGTGCATTCTTATAAGTGTTGATCGCGTAGTTTAAATTGCTAATAGAATTTGTGATATCAGACTGAGATGCATAGTAATTATTGACAACAGACTGAGCGGATGAAACGGCAGAAACTAAAGCATCCTTCTCACTTTGAGTCGTCCAAGGAACATATGAAGCTACATCATTACCATTGTTCCAAGAAACTGTAACATACTGAACGGAATTGATAAGCGATTGAAGTGAAGACTTATCACCATAAGTATATTTTGTTCCATTTTTTTGTACGGCTTGGTAATTTGCTAAAGCGTTTTTGTATTGTGTAATCGCATTGCTCACTTGCTCATGTGAGGCGTTAGGATTATTAGCTACTGTTCTTGCACTAGCTACTGCTGATTCGAACACTGAACGTTCAGCTTGTGTTGTCCATTTGTCAGTCGTTAAAATGTCATTTCCGTTATAAGAAACTGCAACGTACGGAGGTGAAGCCACTAATTTACTTAGCTCAGTTTTATTCGCGACAGGTAAGGTCACAGAGGCTTTTTTATCATCCACCTGCACTCTGTTAATGAAGTGACCTGAATCCAATGCCACTTTTGCCCCTTGCTTGACAACCACTTGTTCAATTTTACCTTCTCCATAAAGTTTAAAATCTTTCTCCACATCGATTGTAAGCTTATCAACATTGGCCATCACTTCAAATGAATCAACTTTACCTACCACATCGACTTTAGAAATAGGTTGGTTAGCGGTTACATTTACTTTAGAACGCTCCACATTCATTTTGGGTGATTTAATATCTTCTAAAGAGACATATAACCAATTTATTTTTCTTGTCAGCAGAGGCTTTAATGTGATGATCTCGCCAACGGCTACTTCATCAATTGTAATTGCACTCTTTACTCGATTCGTTATGATAAGTTCACCGTCAATATCGACATTTTGCACTTTAACATAATCCGCATTTACAGTTAGGTTTCCTTCTATCTGCGCATCACCGCCATTAAAATACACTGCTTTTTTGTTTGTACCAGCTTTATTTAATGTTAGTGCTGTAACGCTCGTAATTTCACCGTTTTTCACTACTATTGTCGCTTCGGCATTCATCAATGCAGTTTTATTCGATGTGTTAAAGAGGGGCTTCAGCGACTGACTAATTTTAAATTGGCCATTGGATGTAATTACTTTCTCTTTATTGATATTGGTAATGGTAACGGTTTGTCCCTTTGTTTTGGCTGCAGCTACCTGCTTTTCAATTTGAATAGAGTGGTTTAAAGGTGAATCACTCGAAGCTGCGTTTGCGGGTAACACTGGCAACACTAAGGTTGTTGTAATAGCTGTTGCCATAAAAGTAGATAATGCTTTATTTTTCATGTTAGTCACTCCGATCATCGTATTTAATGGATAATATATCATATATTTCTTTAATTTAGAATGTAAGAATGAGTTTTTACTTCTTATCATAAGTGGGGAAGACGTTTGTTAAACCGTATGCCATGTAGATAAGTTATTTTCGTTCCGACTGGGCGACTCCTTGGGAATTAGCTTAGCGTCACAGATGATCATATTTAAATAAAACAACAGGCGTGTTAATTAGGATCGAGAAAAATAGTCAATCAACACACCTTATAAAACAATTAAGCCCTTTTTCTGTATCATGTATTTTTAAAAAATATAATCCTTGATTTCTCTTTAAATCTGCGAAATTCTACTTTATTCGCTAAATCTATTGTTGTGGTACAACCTTTCATCCATTATGATTATGTTATCTTCCGGCGGATGTCACGGATTTTCAAAGGAATGAATTGTGCCTGCACAATTCAAAATTCGGACGCATTGTTTATCTGTAGCGAAAGCGAAGTGTCAGCAACAAATGTTTTCTGTGCGAAAGCGAAGCGACAGCAACAAATGTTTTCTGTGCGAAAGCGAAGCGACAGCAACAAATGTTTTCTGTGCGAAAGCGAAGCGACAGCAACAATTATGCCAAGGCGAAATTGATAAAAGGGGTGTTGTGATGGGCAAATCTAGGAGTATTGCTTTAAAGTTATCTTCCCTAATTATAGGGTTATTTTTAGTGCTATTTATTACATATACAACGATTACAGGTCTTATTATAAAGACGCAAAGTGTTGATGATGCGGAAAGTGCGACACTTGAAACGGCTGAATATTCGGCAGCAAAGATGAGTGAACGTTTTGAGAAAGCGAATACGACATTGCTAACAACGAAGCGAATAATTGAGGGCATGGAGAAAAAAGGCGAGCTTTCCGCTAAAACCATAATAGATATGATGGAAAGTAATTTAGCTAATAATGAAGATTTACTTGGTGTGGGTGCTGTTTTTGAACAGAACTCTACAAAGGTAGATCCGACCATTAATGCTACTTTGGTGGATTCAAAAAATCGCTTTGTCCCTTATTTAAGTAAAGATGGGGATAAAATAACAACTGCTTCTCTTGAAGGCCTCGAAGATAAGGGTGTTTCTGAATGGTATTGGATACCAAAAGAACAAGGACGGGCAGTTCTAACGGAGCCCTATGACTATAATGTAAATGGACAGACAGTACCGATGACAACGATTTCTGTTCCATTAGTCGATGCTTCAGGAGAATTTTTCGGCATATTGACGGCTGATTTAGCTATTGATTATTTAAAAGAATTGACAGAGTCCGTAAAGCCAGAAGGTGGCTATGCAGCTATCATTACTGATAAAGGAGTTTTAACTGCAAATAGCTTTGGTGAGGCTTTAAAGGGACAAAATATGCAAGATAATATGGACTGGGCAAGCATTAGACAAACAATGGAAAAAGGCGAGCTCAAAAGTATGTATGTGGATTCCAAAGAGCTTAAGGAAAATTCATTTAATGTTTTTGCTCCGATGATTTTAGATGGAATTGATGAAACATGGACTGTACAAATAGTGCTACCAAAATCCAAAATATTAGAAACGTATAATCATGTACTTGTTTTTACAATCATAGCGTCAATTATTATAGTCGTTTTAATGACCGTTGCTAGTGCGCTGTTTATCTATAAATTATTGAAGCCATTAAAGTTTTTACGGACTTCTATTGAAACGGCAGCAGATGGGGATTTAACTCAAAAAGTAGATGAGAAGTATATTAAACCTGATGAGATTGGTGCGGTTGCATTAGCTTATAATAATATGTTGGATCAAACGAATAGTGCCATTCAAACAGTGCTGAATTCTGCGACATCGCTAAATCAAGCATCCAATCATGTTCACGAAGCGTTTAATGAAATCGTTGCTTCAAGTCAAGAGGTCTCTGTAGCCATTAATGAAATTGCGCAAGGAGCATCGAAGCAATCTGAGGATACAGAAGAAACAAATTATCAAATAATGGATTTGTCTGATCAAATTGATGCTATTACAACGCTTTCGAATGAAATGGATGAGCTATCGAATAAAACAAAAGCAACTACAGATAGAGGAATGAAAGAAGTCGAGAGCTTACGTGAACGTAATTCAGAAACGAATGCAATGAATGGACGTATTCAGCAGCAAATGGAGTCATTGGCGTCTAATATTTCTGATATCAATCAAATTATAGCGTCAATTCAAGGCATTACAGAGCAAACGAATTTATTAGCCTTAAATGCAAGTATTGAAGCGGCTCGTGCTGGTGAGCATGGTAAAGGTTTTGCAGTTGTCGCTGAGGAAGTACGAAAGTTAGCAGAGCAATCCAAAAAGGAAACAGAGGTCATTAAGCGAACAGTAGGTAGTATTCTTGAAAACTCTCAGCAAACAGTTGCTGTCATTGCTTCAAACGCAGGCTTAATGCAAGCTCAAAATGAGTCTGTACAAAGCACGGAGATTGCGTTTAAAGACAATAGCGAGCTTTCTAGTTCTATCGAAACGTCGATTAATGAGTTAATGTCTATGCTTTCTCACATGTTAGAGCATAAAAATCAAGCGATTATGGCGATTCAGAGTATCTCTGCTATTTCTGAGGAAACTGCTGCATCTGCAGAACAGGTAAGTGCATCTGCTATTGATCAACAAGCGGAACTACAAAAGGTTGCAGAATCCATCAATAGTATGAATGAGATTTCAAAGGAACTACAAGCGGTCGTTAATCGATTTAAGCTTGCTTAATGTTAAATAATGATTTGTATGAAAGACTGTCTGATATATGAGGCAGTCTTTCTTGTTGCATTTCCTAATAAAAACGTGTTGTACATTTCTGCTAGGTTAACGTTGAGGTGCATTGACCGAGCATAAAAACAGCACTACTATAGGAGAGGAAAGGGGGACATCGATATGATGTATCTCGGTATGATCTTCTTCCAAATTGTAGCTCCTATTTTAGTGCTTTTAGTACTTGGTGCAGTTTTACAAAAGAAATTTCGCTTTAATTTAAAAGCGCTATCTCAGCTTATTACATATTGCTTCATGCCAGCCGCTGTTTTTGTGAATTTATATGAAACGAGTATCGAGCTGTCGGTACTTGGACAAGTTGCGTTATTTATTTTACTCTTTATCGGCAGTCAAATGGTGCTTAGTCACTTTATAGCAAAGGGACTTGGTTTAGTAAAAACAGAGGCTGCAGTGTTTAAAAATAGTGTTGTCCTTATTAATTCAGGCAACTATGGTATTCCGGTCGCGCAAATGATTTTCGTGACGCAGCCGATTGGAGTAGCGATTCAGGTCATTCTTGTGATATTTCAAAATATGACGACCTATACATACGGCTTATACAATTTAATTTCTTCAACGAAATCGGGCATGTCCATTGTGAAAGATTTCCTCAAAATGCCTATTATTCATGCGCTTATTATTGGTGTAGCGCTGAACTTTTTTGATATCGCTATCCCGCAGTTTATAAAAATTCCGATAGACCATGTGGCAGATGGCTTTATCGCTGTAGCGTTAATAACATTAGGGGCCCAGCTATCACAGCTTGAAATCAAATCGATGTTCAATAAGACGGTATTTATTAGTTGTTTTACACGACTAATCGTAGGGCCAGCCGTAGCATTACTTATCATTTTTACACTTGGTTTAGATGGTGTCGTGGCACAATCTCTTTTTATAGCTAGTTCTTTCCCAACGTCGCGAAATAGCTCTAGTTTGGCATTAGAATATGACGTGGAATCGGCAACTGCTGCACAAACAGTTTTATTTTCAACGATTGTAAGCTGTATTACAGTGACGATTGTGATTTATGTAGCGGAGCTGTTGTTTACCTAGTGAGTAAAAACTGAAATCGTTCCGATAAAACTAGATAATATTCCGATAAAAGCTAAAATTGTTCCGATAAAATGAGATTTTGTTCCGATAAAAACTGAAATTGTTCCGATAAATCTTCAAAGCTTTCATATGACACTTGATGAGTGTGCCAAAAATTATCAAATGAAGCTTCCATCTCTTAGCAATATCTGCTACACTAGCATCAAACTTAATAAGTACTAACTAGGGGAGTCTGATGAGTCAGGCTGAGAGGGAAACGCATTGAGGTTTCTTGACCCTTTGGACCTGATCTGGCTCATACCAGCGTGGGAAAGTTAACCATTATTGCACTCTATGTTATTTGCGATAACTATACCTTTACATTCTTAGCCGGATCCAAAAATTTTTTGGATTCGGCTTTTGTTTTTGTTGGGGTGAGCTAGATTCGGTCCTTATATAAATATAAAAGGGAGCGAAGTAGTTTATGACAACAGTTAGCGACAAGAATATTACGATTATGTCTAGTTTTGAAGGAAGTAAAAAAGTTTACGTAGAAGGATCTCGACCAGATATTTTAGTACCAATGCGTGAAATTGCTTTAAGTCCTACGACAGGAAGCTTTGGTGAAGAGGAAAATGCGCCGGTTCGTGTTTATGATACGAGTGGCCCGTATACTGATCCTGCATATAAAGTAGACATTACGAAAGGATTGCCAGCTTTACGTAGTGCATGGATCAAAGAACGGGGGGACGTCGAGGAATACGAAGGTCGTACTATTAAGCCAGAGGATAACGGTTTCCGTAATGCTGATGATCCACGTATTAAAGAAAATGTTTTTCCTGATTTATCTAGAAAACCTCTGCGTGCTAAGAAAGGTAGAAATGTAACACAGCTTCACTATGCGCGAAAGGGAATAATTACTCCAGAAATGGAATTTGTAGCGATTCGCGAAAATATAGACCCTGAATTCGTGCGCTCAGAAATTGCGGCAGGTCGTGCTATTTTGCCTTCTAATATTAATCACCCTGAAGCCGAGCCAATGATTATTGGACGTAACTTCCACGTGAAAATTAATGCCAATATTGGAAACTCAGCGGTGTCATCCTCAATTGCGGAAGAGGTAGAAAAAATGACATGGGCTACACGCTGGGGTGCTGATAACATTATGGATTTATCGACTGGAAAGCATATTCATACGACACGTGAATGGATTATTCGTAATGCCGCAGTGCCAGTAGGAACAGTGCCAATCTATCAAGCGCTTGAAAAAGTAAATGGTGTGGCAGAGGATTTAACGTGGGAAGTGTATCGTGATACGTTGATTGAGCAGGCCGAACAAGGTGTTGATTACTTCACGATTCATGCAGGGGTACTACTACGCTATGTGCCATTAACAGCTAATCGTGTAACGGGCATAGTGTCCCGTGGAGGCTCGATTATGGCGCAGTGGTGTTTATTCCACCACCAAGAGAGCTTCTTATATACACATTTTGAAGAAATCTGCGAAATTATGAAAACCTATGATGTTGCCTTCTCTTTAGGTGACGGTTTGCGTCCTGGTTCTATTGCAGATGCTAATGATGAGGCACAGTTTGCGGAGCTAGAAACGCTAGGGGAATTAACGCAAATTGCCTGGAAGCATGATGTACAGGTGATGGTAGAAGGGCCAGGGCATGTACCAATGCATCTTATTAAAGAAAATATGGACAAGCAGTTAGAGCTGTGTAAAGAGGCTCCTTTCTATACTTTAGGGCCGCTGACAACAGATATTGCTCCTGGCTATGACCATATTACATCAGCTATTGGTGCTGCGATGATAGGGTGGTTTGGTACGGCAATGCTATGTTATGTAACACCTAAAGAGCATCTCGGCTTACCAAATCGTGAGGACGTTCGTGTAGGGGTTATTACGTATAAAATTGCTGCACACGCCGCTGATTTAGCGAAAGGGCATCCGGGAGCACAGCAACGTGATGATGCACTATCTAAAGCACGCTTTGAATTCCGCTGGCGCGATCAATTCAACCTATCGTTAGATCCAGAGCGTGCAGTAGAATATCATGATGAAACATTGCCTGCAGAAGGAGCGAAAACTGCGCACTTCTGTTCAATGTGTGGACCTAAGTTTTGCAGTATGAGAATCTCACAGGATATTCGTAATTATGCGAAGGATAGAGATATGAATACTACTGAAGCTATTCATAAAGGTATGCAGGAAAAGGCAGAGGAATTTAAAAAGGCAGGCAGTCAAATTTATCAATAATTATTAGAGAAGGCTTGTGTCTATCAACTTAGGCACAAGCCTTATTTTGATTCATAGGCCCAGTCGGAACGGAAATCAACCCCACGTTATGATGATGAGCCCTCATTTTGTCATTAAGACAAAAAAACCCCATGTGAAGTTGCCCTTCACATGGAGTAAAAAGTGGATTTGGATATCAATAAATAGTAGAAAATTAAACGTTAGTTGGTTGTTTTACGTATGGGTTTGAAAGATCCATACCTTCTAATGAAAGACCCATAGCTTTTGCTACACCTTCACCATATGCTGGATCAGCTAAATAGCAATGAAGAATGTGGCGACGCTTGATGAATTCTTCAACTGGTGCCATATCGTTGGCAGTGTTTTCAAATAAGCGTTGTTGCTGTTCAGCAGTCATTAGATTGAATAATTTACCTGGCTGCTCGAAGTAGTTGTTATCGTCTTCACGGAAGTCGTGGATACCAGCATGACCGTCAATACGTAATTCAGGTTCTTTATAGTCTAAGTTATGCTCCCATTCGCCGTAGCTATTTGGTTCATAGCCCAAAGTTGAACCAAGGTTGCCATCGAAACGCATAGCACCATCGCGGTGGAATGAACGGAATGGGCATTTTGGTGCGTTTACAGGAAGCGAGTGGTGGTTTACACCTAAGCGGTAGCGGTGTGCATCTGCATATGCAAAGATACGAGCTTGTAACATTTTGTCTGGTGAGAAGCTAATACCAGGAATAATGTTTGACGGTGCAAATGCTGATTGCTCAACTTCCGCAAAGTAGTTGTCCGGGTTTTTGTTTAACTCGAATTCACCTACAGGAATTAATGGGAAGTCTTTTTTATACCATACTTTTGTTAAGTCAAATGGATTATATGGTAACTCACGAGCTTGTTCCTCTGTCATTACTTGAATGGACATTTTCCATTTAGGGAAGTCGCCATTCTCAATTGACTCATATAGATCACGTTGTGAAGATTCACGGTCGTTACCGATTAATCCATTAGCTTCAGCACCTGTTAAGTTTTTAATGCCTTGCTCTGTAGTGAAGTGGAATTTAACCCATACGCGCTCGTTTTCAGAGTTAATAAAACTATAAGTGTGAGAACCGAAACCATGCATATTGCGGTAACCAGAAGGAATACCACGGTCAGACATAACAATTGTTACTTGGTGAAGTGCCTCTGGTAATAAAGTCCAGAAGTCCCAGTTTGAATTAGCGTTTTTCATATTTGTACGTGGGTCACGTTTTACCACGTGGTTTAAATCTGTAAAGTGTAATGGATCACGGAAGAAGAATACAGGTGTGTTGTTACCAACTAAATCCCAGTTACCTTCTTCAGTATAGAACTTAAGTGCAAAGCCACGAATATCGCGCTCAGCATCCGCTGCACCACGCTCACCTGCTACTGTGGAGAAGCGTGCAAACATTTCAGTTTTCTTCCCAACCTCTGAGAAGATTTTTGCTTTTGTATATTTAGTAATATCATGCGTTACAGTGAAAGTACCGAATGCACCTGATCCTTTAGCGTGCATACGACGTTCAGGAATAACTTCACGGTTGAAGTTCGCTAATTTTTCAACTAGCCATACATCTTGAAGTAATAAAGGGCCTCGAGGGCCTGCTGACATTGAATCGTGGTTACTTACTACTGGAGCACCACCTGCTGTTGTGAAACGACGGCTACGATTATTTGCATTTGTCATATTAGTTTACCTCCTGAAGAAAAATTGTGAGTCAAACTCTTCATGAATTACTATAACAAATATAAACTAGAATTGCTAGTACATTATAATAATTATTGTTAAAGAATTTTTCTATTAAGATAAAAACTATAAATATATGCTAGATTTAAAGGGTTTATGAATAGTCTTTACCCCGAATTCAGCTTTTCTAAACATCTTTTAGAGAATTATTTTAATAGGTGTGTTGATTGATCGTTTTTATCCATCCTGATTTATTAAAAGGCTCTGATTTCCGCTGTGCTACTTGTTTTGTCGTTGACGCTTCGCTTTCGCGCAGAGCAAGGCTTCTTGCGGGCGAGCGTCGAGCTGCTTCCTCCGCTGCGTTGCCGCTGCCACTTCGTTTTCGCACGGAAAACATTTGCTCCGTGCAGGGCCTCGTCTGTCTCGCTTTTCCCGTTAGAGTCGAGTAGCCCTGCGCTATAATCAGTTAAGGTGGTTATACATTTGCAAAATAGCAGCAAAAAAATCCTTTTATCATTCAATAATAAATCTATATTTTCCTAATCAATACGCCTGTAATTTTAAATAACTTTTAAGAAAGCTCGAATTAAAAGAAATGAAAGCAAATTCTTTTGTTTATCTATTCTTATTGAAAATGTAATATGCTAATTGAAAAAAATTACTGTTTTTAATGGGTCACTACCAAGGTTTTCGATACCTTTTATTGGGGTGTGTACAATATTTATTGCTCATCATCAAAAGTTGTGAATGACATTATATATAAGTTGATCTTCGTTCCGGCTGACGCGCCCAGTCGGAACGGAAATCAACCTCACGTTACAGTAATGAGCCTTTTTAAGTTTTACGATAACGATTAGGAGTAAGACCAATTTGCTGTTTAAAAATTTTAATGAAATAATTCGGATCATCAAAGCCATTTAAATAGGCAATTTCACTAATAGCAAAATCTGTTTCTACAAGCATTTTCGTAGCATTATGAATTCGGACTTGCTGTAGGTAGCGTTTAAATGGTAGCCCTCGCTTCTTCGAAAAAATCGTACTTAAATAATTGGGACTAATCCCTAACTTATGAGCAACGAAAGGTAAAGATAACCCGCTATCCTGAAATTGTTGATCAATAATTTCTATTGCTAACTCTACATAGTCAGCCCGTTTCTCCATTCGTGCCTCACGAGCTAATTCAATAAGTCTTTGAGTAAAAGAGATGATGCCATTTAGAATGGTATAAAATATAGGATGCTCAATGATTAAATGAAAAAGCTGACGATAATTTTGCTCAATTGCAGCTTTCTCATGTAATTTATACTTCAGCATAAAGCGTCGAATTTGCGCCAAAACGCTCGTTAGATGAATGCGTAAGTCATCTTGCTCGTAATAAATCCCTTCATTAGATAGTCGATATAAAAATACCTTGACGGCTTCGATGTTTCCGTCCTCTAAACTACTTATCAGTAATTGTTGCTCCTCTGGTGTTAGCAAAGGATCAAGGGGCTGTGTCTCAAACTGTTTACTCGCATAAAAAATATGCCCAAAGCCTTCATAAAAGCTTTGATGAAGTGCACGCTTCGTTAAGGAATACATTTTCTTCACAGTTGCAGGTTCCCCATCATAAATCCCAATATTTAAAGAGCTATTGTTTGTCAGTCGCCATTCCTTCATTAGTGTACGAACATCCTTCTCTACGATTTTTAAATCATCTGTTTGGAATAAGCAGACGATTCTATCTGATAAAGGATAAATCTTCATATGATAATAAATAGGAGTTTGCTGAAGCCAGTTATAGAGCTTGTTAAACATTTCGGAATGCTCAGGCTCAATCATTGTGAAATGTATAGTTGTCTCTGGAGAACTCGTTTTACTATCTAGAAATAGTTGATAATAAAAGGATTCATCTGTAGCTTCTTGATAAACTGCCTCTATCTTTGGCGCCCGAAGAGAAATGGCAGTGAGCTTTTGCTTTAATACTTCTAAATCAATTGGCTTAACAAAAAGATGAGCGACCTGTAAATCGATTGCTTTTAATGCATTTTTAAATAAGGGTTCTGTCGTCATAGCTAAAATAGTCCCTGTATGTTTTTGTAAAACATGATAAAGTCCAGCTAAAGGGTTATTCGAGAGTAGGTCTATATTCAGCAGTATTACCTCAGGCTCAAACTCTCGGATACTTTGAGGCGCCTCATTAATAGTTGTACATATTTCAATCGTTAAATCTCCGGGAAAATACGTATGTAAAAACCAACGAATACCCGAAAGCTCAGTGGAATCTCGGTCAATTAATAACAACCTCATGTCAACCAACCTCCATTAAAATTATCTAGTATCGTAAAAAAATACTATTATATTATTAAAAATAACAAAAAATCTGAAATAAATCATGTTTTCTCTTTTAAAATTCGCTATTTTCTGAAAAAGGTAGTTAGTACAATATAAATAGAGTAATGGCTACTTATCTTCATTCAGCAAATGTTTTCTGTAGCGAAAGCGAAGCGTCAGCGGCAAATGTTTTCTGTAGCGAAAGCGAAGCGCCAGCTACAAATCACTTCTGTGTGAAAGCAAAGCGTCAGCAAAAATTACGCCAAGATAAAATGGATTAAAGCATTTTTACATAGCCATAAGGAATAGGGGGATGTCATATGAAGTCTATCATCGAGCTTGATGGCAATACATTAACAAGACAGCAAATAGAGGAAATTGTAAAAGGTCATGCTACGGTTGCGCTAACTGCAGAAAGTGTGGAGCGTATACGTTTAAGTAGAGAACGAATTGAAAAACGTTTAGCTGAGGGGCAGACGATTTATGGTGTGAATACAGGCTTTGGAAAGCTAAGTAATATAAAAATTGAAGAGGAAGATATTGAACTTTTACAGTTGAATTTATTGCGCTCAGATGCAACGGGTGTTGGTGAACCGTTCCCGACAGATGTTGTACGTGCAATGATGATTTTACGTGCCAATGCTTTAGCGCGTGGCTTTTCAGGTATTCGCCTAGAAACAGTGCAGCTGCTATTGGATTTTATAAATAAGGGAGTACACCCGATTGTACCATCTCAAGGTTCGGTTGGAGCAAGTGGAGATTTAGCGCCATTATCACATTTGGCTTTAGTGCTAGTAGGTGAAGGTAAGGCGGAGTTTAATGGAGAGATTATGAAAGGCGGTACAGCGTTACAGCAAGCAGGGCTTTCGCCAGTCCGACTCCAAGCCAAGGAAGGGCTAGCACTTGTGAATGGTACACAAGCAATGACAGGTATCGGAGTTTTGACGGTGAACGAGGCAGAACGGATTGGGCTAGCGGCAGATATGGCAGCAAGTTTAACACTTGAGGCACTGAAGGGGATTATATCGGCGTTTGACCCAGCGCTTTTGGCAGTAAGACCACATCCGGAATTGGAGCTTGTAGGCGGGCGAATTCGTAAATGGCTTGATGGCAGTAAACGTGTGACAAAACAAGGTGAGATCCGCATGCAGGATGCCTATTCATTGCGTTGTATTCCGCAAGTGCATGGCGCTTCCTGGCAGTCATTTTTCTACGCTCAGGACCGCGTGCAAATTGAAATGAATGCAACGACAGATAATCCGATTGTTTTAGAAAATGGAGAAGTATTGTCTGGAGGGCATTTCCACGGTCAGCCGATTGCTTTAGCGATGGACTTTTTAAAAGTCGGTGTAAGTGAGTGGGCCAACATTTCAGAACGACGTACAGAACGAATGGTTAATCCGCATCTTAATGAAGGTTTGCCGCCATTTTTAGCGACCAATCCTGGTATTGAATGTGGACTAATGATTGCTCAATATACAGCAGCCTCTATCGTATCTGAAAACAAAGTGTTGGCACATCCTTCAAGTGTGGATTCTATACCGACATCAGGTAACCAAGAAGATCATGTAAGTATGGGTACGACATCTGCCCGTCAAGTGCGTCAAATCGTCCGCAATGCAGCTCGTGTCATTGCGATAGAGATGATTTGTGCATCGCAGGCTATTCATTTAGATAAGGCAGAAGACCAGTTATCTCCAACAACGCGAAAGTATTTAGAAAAAGTGCGTGAATTTTGCCCGCCATTGTTAACAGATCAACCAATCGGCGATGAAATTGAAGCGCTTTCAGAGTATTTATTAACGAGTGATGTTCTATTAAATGAGTTTATGTAAGCCTTAAGGCGATAACTTCTGATAGAAAAACCAACAAATCCTTCAGCTCGTCGGGATTAAATGGAATTTCTATCGGAAAGAGCTCTTACTATTAACATCGAGGGGGTTTGGGATGGAATTTCAACAACAAGAGTTGGAGCAAGGCTCGCAATTTAGAGTCTCCTCCGCTATGAAGATGATTGCATGTAGTTTAGTCGGAATATTCAGCTTTTTCATCTCGTTTGAATGGCAAAATAAAAGTACGATTTTAATCGACCATATAGTGAACTTTATACGAGCTGAAGCACCACTACTTGTAACTGCATATGTACTCATAATGCTTGTAGGTGGAGCAATTCATCCATTTATTACTAAGAAATGGAATAAGTCGACAGTCAATATTGTAATGTCAATCTTTAAAGTGGGCGGTATGGTTGCGGGGATATTGTTAATTTTCAATATAGCACCCGCGTGGTTAGCGGATGAAAGTATTGGTCCGTATTTGCTGGAGAAGCTTGTTAAGCCAGTAGGGGTATTAATTCCAATCGGTTCTTTATTTTTGGCACTTCTAGTTAGCTATGGATTGCTTGAATACATTGGTGTTTTAGCACAGCCATTTATGAAGCCTGTTTTTAAAACATCGGGACGTTCAGCAGTTGATGCAGTAGCCTCATTTGTCGGGAGTTATTCGGTTGGCTTACTATTAACGAACCGTGTGTATATGGAGGGTCGCTACACAGCGAAGGAAGCTGCGATTATTGCAACAGGCTTCTCGACTGTATCTGCAACGTTTATGGTTGTCGTTGCAAGTACGCTGGATATGATGGAACATTGGAATGCATTTTTCTGGGTGTCGCTTGTAGTAACATTCGTAGTTACGGCATTAACAGCGCGAATGTACCCACTTCGTTCAATGAAGGATGAATACTACGAGGGCGCAACGCCAATGCCAGAAAAAATTGTTAAGAAGGGGCGTTTTAAAGAAGCGTGGCGTCAGGCGATGGAGGCAGTTGAGCAAAATCCACCTTTATCTAAAATTTTATGGGCGAATCTAAAGGATGGCTTCATCATGGCGATGGGTGTTATTCCATCAATTCTATCAATTGGCCTACTAGGGCTTGTACTTGCAACATATACACCAATTTTTGATTGGATTGCGTATATTTTTGCACCATTCACATACGTATTACAAGTTCCAGAACCATTTTTAACAGCGAAGGCATTGTCATTATCGCTAGCAGAAGTATTTTTACCAGCACTTGTTGTCACACAAGCAACACTTGTGACGAAATTTATTGTGTCAGTCGTATCAATTTCGGCAATTTTATTCTTTTCAGCCGTTATTCCACTTATTTTATCATCTGAAATTCCATTGACACTGCGCCAAATTATAATCATTTGGTTTGAACGTGTCGTATTAACTTTAATCATCGTAACACCTATTGCATTTTTACTATTTTAAAGGAGCGTGTTTTTAATGGTAGTTAAAACAAATATTCGTGCACCACGTGGGAATGAATTATCTTGTAAAGGTTGGACACAGGAAGCTGCAATGCGTATGTTAATGAACAATCTAGATCCTGAAGTAGCAGAAAATCCAGATGAGCTGATTGTTTATGGTGGGATCGGTAAAGCGGCGCGTAATTGGGAGAGCTACGAGCAAATTATTGCGTCATTAAAAGAATTAGAAAATGATGAGACACTTCTAATTCAATCAGGGAAACCAGTAGCTGTATTCCGTACGCATGAACAGGCACCACGTGTATTAATTGCGAATTCAAATTTAGTGCCTGCATGGGCGAATTGGGAGCATTTTTATGAGTTAGAGGACCGCGATTTAATGATGTACGGTCAAATGACAGCTGGTAGTTGGATTTATATTGGTGCACAAGGGATTTTACAAGGAACGTATTTATCGTTTGTAGAGGCGGGGAAAAAGGTATTTGGTACAGCTGATTTACGCGGCAAATTCATCCTTACAGGTGGTATGGGTGGTATGAGTGGTGCACAGCCTTTAGCTGGGAAAATGGCTGGTGCTGTCATTTTAGTAGTCGAAGTAGAGCGTGCTCGAATTGAACGTAAAATAAAAGAGGGCTACTGTGACTATATTGTGGAGACAGTAGATGAAGCTATTGAATTAGTCAATAAGCTACGTGATAAAAAAGAGCCTGCATCAATTGGTCTTGTTGGTAACTGTGCTGACGTGAATCGGGAACTACTGAACCGAGGGATTATTCCTGATTTTGTAACAGATCAAACATCTGCGCATGATCCGATTAATGGTTATGTACCGAATGGCATGACATTTGAGGAAGCGCTTGAACTGCGTAAAAAAGATGTAAAAACATATGAGCAAAGAGCAAAAGAAACAATGGCTGAGCATGTTCGGACAATGCTTGAATTCCAACAAGCGGGCGCAGAAGTGTTTGATTACGGTAATAATATTCGCGCTTATGCTAAAGAAATGGGTGTAACAAATGCCTTTGACTTCCCTGGCTTTGTTCCAGCGTATATTCGTCCTTTATTCTGTGAAGGGAAAGGGCCATTCCGCTGGGCTGCACTTTCAGGTGACCCTGAGGATATTTATAAAACAGATGCACTTGCAAAAGAAATGTTCGCTGAGGATGAAGGTCTTGTGAATTGGATTGCTATGGCGCAAGAAATGGTTAAATGGCAGGGGTTACCGGCACGTATTTGCTGGTTAGGCTATGGTGATCGTCATCGTTTTGCATTAAAGGTTAATGAAATGGTTGCCAATGGTGAGCTATCAGCACCGATTGTCTTTGGGCGAGATCATCTAGACTCAGGCTCAGTTGCATCACCAAATCGTGAAACAGAGGGCATGCTGGATGGTTCTGATGCAGTATCAGATTGGCCAATTTTAAATGCACTTGTTAATACAGCAAGTGGTGCAAGCTGGGTAAGTGTTCATCACGGTGGTGGTGTAGGTATGGGTTACTCTCAGCATGCAGGTCAAGTGCTAGTAGCGGATGGATCAGAGCTTGCCGCAGAGAAAATTGCACGAGTGTTAATTTCGGATCCAGGAATGGGTGTCGTACGTCACGCAGATGCTGGTTATGAAATTGCCATTAATACGGCGAAAAACAAAGGTGTGCATATACCAATGCTAAAGGATGATGCTAAGTGACTATTTTAATCAAGAATGCCAACGAAGTGATTACGTTAAAAAGTGCCGAACAAGGTCCGCGTACAAAGGAACAAATGCGTGACATTGCAGTAGTGGAAAATGGTAGTGTTTTAATGGAGGGAAATAGCATTGTAGCAGTTGGACCCATTGCACAGTTAGAAGCGGACTTCCCTGGACTAGTAAAGGTAGCAGAGGTTATTGACGCTTCAGGTAAGGTTGTTATGCCAGGTCTCGTCGATTGTCATACGCATTTAGTGCATGGCGGTACTCGTGAGCAGGAATTTAATATGCGCCTTAATGGCTCTACCTATATGGAAATTATGAATGCGGGTGGTGGGATCCATGCCACAACAAAGCGAACACGAGAAACTAGCTTTGGTGATTTATATGAAAAAACGATGAATCATTTAGATGTGTTTTTAAAGCATGGTGTCACAACGGTTGAGGCTAAATCAGGCTATGGTTTGGATTGGGAAACTGAAAAGAAACAGCTTGAGGTAGTTAAGGAATTGCAAGCCTCACATGACATTGATGTCGTTAGTACCTTTATGGGGGCGCATGCGGTACCACGCGACTATAAGGGGCGTGAGGATGAATTTGTGGATGTGGTCATTCATGACATGCTGCCGAAAGTAGCTGAGCTGAAGCTTGCAGAATTTAATGATGTGTTTTGTGAAAAAGGTGTATTTACGCCAGAGCAATCACGACGCATTTTAGAGGCTGGCAAAGCGTTGGGGTTAACACCGAAAATTCATGCAGATGAAATTGAACCTTATAAGGGAGCGGAGCTTGCTTCAGAAGTAGGGGCAATTTCGGCGGAGCACTTACTAGTTGCTTCTGATGAAGGTATTCAAAAAATGGCTGAAGCTGGTACGATTGCCGTGTTGCTACCTGGAACAGCATTCTTCTTACGTGCACCATTTGCGAGAGGACGCCTAATGATTGATGAAGGGGTACCGGTTGCTATTTCAACTGACTTTAACCCTGGCTCATCGCCAACAATGAGTCTGCCATTTATCATGAATCTAGCTTGTATGCATATGGGTATGACGCTTGAAGAAGTGTTAACAGCGACAACCATTAATGCAGCATATGCACTTAACCGTGGGCATCAAATTGGCTCCCTTGAAGCTGGCAAACAAGCTGACGTCATTATATTGGATGTTGCCAATTACAAGCAGTTACAATATTTCTATGGCATGAATCATACGAATACTGTTATTAAAGATGGGCGAGTTGTCGTACAGGATGGTATTCTCTTGAAAAATCAATTAGTGAATTAAATAACATAAAAGGTATAAATAAGGCGGAGAATGCTTTATTTATACCTTTTTTAATTTAGCTTTGTTTCTCAAAAATTTTTTATTCAAGGGGTTGAAATAATTAAATGGAAAAGTTATCATACTAATAAATAGTAATTTGTGAATTATAAATTACTCAGTTGCCATGGAAGCGAAGTAGATACCTGCGTTTTGGGAGAATACCCGCGGAAGCAAGGTAAATACCCGCGCGTTTCGGGGGAATACCCGCGGAAGCGAAGAAATACCGCGCGTTTCTGGAGAATACCCGTGGAAGCGAAGGAAATCCCCACGCGCCCCGGGAGAATATTCATAGGCATCTTCATCATCAATCTTACAAAAAAATAAAGTATCAAAGGGGTTACATGCAATGACAAAATATCGTTCACAAGAAGAAGTTCTTGCGAATTATGATTCTTCTAAATATTTAACACCAGATGGCTATACGTCAGATATTGCGATTTTTACAATAACATCTGAAAAAGTAGAAGAAAAAGCACCGCCAATGATGACGCTTAAAATCATGCTGATTAAACGAGCTGATATAGATAACGAAGGAAACCCTAATATCGAAGGAGGAAAATGGGCGCTTCCAGGAGGTTTTGTAGATGCAAATCGAAAGGAAACGGCATATATTGCTGCTAAAAGAGAGCTAAAAGAGGAAACGAATGTAGAGGGGTTGCATGTTAAACACTTTGGTGTCTACGATGAAACAGATCGCGATCCTCGTGGTTGGCTGATTTCAAACGCCTTTTATGCTATTGTTCCAGAAGTTTATATCGAACAACGTCAAGCGAACGATGATGCGGCAGAGGTAGAGCTGTTTGATTTAAATGAAGTGTTCGAACTCGAGTTAGCTTTTGATCATCGAAAGATTATTACAGATGCGTTGGATTTTATTAAGAAAGATATGATTCAAACAACGGTAGCAAAAAATTTTTTACCAGAAGAATTTACTTTATCTGAATTGCAAAGAGTTTTGTTGACGGTGGGGGATGACCCGCGCATTTCCAATGATTCTGTGTTCTTCACAAAAGCACCTAAATTGCCTTTTATTGAAAAAGTATTAGATGAAGAAGGAAAACCAAAGAAAACTAAAAGAAATTCATATAGACCGTCACAATTATATACCTATAATGACTTTGAAATCGTAGAGTCAATTTATCATTAAAGCCTCCAGCTAATGTTACGGATTCGACTTTGTGCAAGAACAAGGCCGAATCCAGATGCAATTATGCCGGGGCATAATTAATATAAAGTAATTTGTAATTCTTTGATTACTAATTAAAATTAAAAGTGGAGTGATGAAAATATGGAAAAACGTGCACTGATTAATATTGATTATACTGAGGATTTTGTAGCATCAGATGGAGCTTTAACTTGCGGTATACCAGGGCAGATGTTGGAAGATGCAAATACACAATTAACAAAGGAATTTATTTCAAACGGTGATTTTACAGTCTTTGCCGTTGATGTTCATGAAAAAGGGGATAGCTATCACCCAGAAACAAAGCTTTTTCCTCCTCACAATATCCGAGATACAAGAGGCCGAGAACTGTATGGTTCCTTAAAAGAACTATATGAAGAAAATAAAGATCTAGATCATGTCTACTACTTGGATAAAACAAGATATTCTGCTTTTGCAGGAACTGATTTAGAGATTAAATTACGTGAAAGAGGCATTACTGAACTGCATTTAATAGGTGTATGTACGGATATTTGTGTTCTTCATACAGCGGTAGATGCCTATAATAAAGGGTTTAACATTGTTATTCATAAAAATGCAGTGGCGTCTTTTAATCAGGCTGGACATGAGTGGGCGTTAGGACATTTCGAGCATTCACTCGGAGCTACTATTCTTTAATTTCAATAAACGGGGGGATAGGAAATGAAATATGCAGACGATAGCTTCATGTTGCACACGGACTTATATCAAATTAATATGGTGGAAACTTATTGGAAAGATGATATTCAACATCGAACTGCAGTTTTTGAACTGTACTTTCGAAAACTTCCGTTCGGTAATGGATATGCGATATTCGCAGGCTTAAAAAAGATTATGGAGTTTATTAAAAACTTTGGTTTTTCTAATAGTGATATTCAATATTTACGTGAAGAAGGAAAATATTCAGAGGAATTTTTGAAATACCTTCAAAATCTAAAATTTACAGGTACTATATCTGCTATGAAGGAAGGTGAATTGGTATTTGCAAATGAACCCATTTTACGAATTGAGGCCCCATTAGCGGAAGCCCAATTAATTGAAACGCCTATCTTAAATATCGTTAATTATCAAACTCTTATCGCAACGAAGGCTTCGCGCATTAAACAAGTGATTGGAGAGGATGTGGCGATGGAATTTGGTACTCGTCGTGCTCATGAATTTGATGCGGCCATTTGGGGAACGCGTGCTGCTTATATTGGAGGTTTTTCAGCTACTAGCAATGTAAGAGCTGGAAAATTATTTGGTATCCCAGTATCAGGTACGCATGCACATGCTATGATACAGGCCTATCGCGATGAATATACTGCATTTACAAAGTATGCGAGTACTCGTAAAGATTGTGTTTTCTTAGTAGATACGTATGATACATTGCGTTCAGGAGTTCCTAATGCTATTCGTGTAGCAAAGGAGTTTGGAGATAAAATTAATTTTATAGGAATTCGATTAGATAGTGGAGACTTGGCATATCTTTCAAAAAAAGCAAGAAAAATGCTAGATGAAGCTGGATTTACTGAAGCACAAATTATCGCATCTAATGATTTGGATGAATATACCATTATGAACTTGAAGTCGCAAGGGGCAAAAATTGATAGTTGGGGAATCGGAACCAAGCTCATCACAGCTTACGATCAAGCGGCTCTTGGAGGAGTGTACAAATTAGTATCTATTGAAGATGAAAGTGGGAAAATGGTTGATACCATTAAGATCTCTGGAAATCCTGAGAAAGTAACTACGCCAGGTCGCAAACGTATCTACCGAATTATTAATAAAGGGAATGGTCATGCTGAAGGGGATTATATTGCATTAGACGATGAAAATCCACAAGAGGAAGATCGCTTGAAAATGTTTCACCCTGTTCATACTTATATCAGTAAATTTGTTACGAATTTTACAGCAAGAGAATTACATCAAGACATTGTGGTGAGTGGCTCTATTCTTTACAAGGAACCAACACTTCAGGAAATTCAAGCATATGTAGAAGAAAATTTGCATCTACTATGGAATGAGTACAAACGAACAATGAACCCAGAAGAGTATCCTGTTGATTTAAGCCAAGCGTGCTGGGATAACAAAATGAAAAGCATTAAAGAAATTAAAGAAAAAGTTACGATGATGGGGCAAGAGAGAAGCTAATAGTAGAAGCAAAAGGGAGGGATATACAATGGCGAAAATAGGTATTTACGGTTCATCATTTGATCCAATTACAAATGTTCATCTTTGGACGGCAAGCACAGTAGCACACCGTTGCAAATTAGATAAAGTCATTTTTTTACCATGCTCAAATAAACGTAAGGACAAAGAGATAAAAACAAAGGATGCTCATCGATGGAATATGCTACAACTGGCTATTGCTAAGGATGAGCGCTTTATCGCAGATTCATATGAAATGGAGCAAGAAGGTTGGAATATTTACACATATGACACGATGAAATATTTTAGAGAACAGCACCCCGAAGATGAAATACATTTTATTATGGGGGCCGATTTATTAGTTGATATTGGAGCGGGATTGTGGAAAAGGGGAGAGGCGTTAGTAGCTGAGAATAAATTTATTGTAATGGCGAGGCATGGAATCGATATGTTATCAACGATCAGTCGTTCCCCAATTTTAAGAAATAACGATGATGGAAGATTTCATTTAATCGACAAAGGCTTAGCGATGGAAATTAGCTCTACCTACATTCGTGAAGAGTTCGCAATGGATGGCGAACCAAAATATTTATTGCCAAACGCTTGTTATGACTATATTAAAGAGCATAATCTTTATCAAAAATAATCCAAGTAAGGAACGATTTATAATAGTAGAGTGCGGGATAATACCGCACTTATTTTATTTGCCCCATCATCAAAAGTAGGGATACCAACGTATGTTATTTATATAAGTTGATTGAAGCGGCTCATCTGGCGCCCAAGGGAAAGGAATGAATTGTGCGGATACAATTCAAAATCCGGACGCAATCACGCTAAGGCGAAATTGATTTCGAAAAGACGGTGAACTTTCTCATATGTAGTTCTTGGTAAGATATAATAAAAATAAGTGATATAGCAAACAGGCAAGATGTTGGAAGTACAAAAAGTTTGTTTTTGTATATCATCTTCAGTAAAGCATAATGATTAATGTTAGAAAGGAATTCTTGGATGTGCAACTTACATTAACATTTTTAATTTTAGGAGCGACAATTATTGCGTTTGTGACCAATAAAGTACGAGCAGATCTCGTTGCAATTGTGTCACTTTTAGCATTTGTCATTACGGATATTTTAACACCCACAGAGGCATTAGCTGGTTTTTCAAACTCTGTAGTTTTAATGATCGCTGGGTTATTTGTCGTGGGTGCAGGGATTTTACGTACAGGTCTTGCGGGGATGGCAGGTCAATTATTACTGAAATGGTCAGGGAATAGTGAGCTGAAATTATTTGTGTTATTACTCATTATTGTAGGTTCTGTCGGTGCATTTATGAGTAATACAGGTACGGTAGCTTTGATGATGCCAATAGTCGTTAGTATTGCCATTAGTATGAAGGTAAGCCCGTCAAAATTTTTGTTACCACTTTCTTATGTTGCGAGTCTTTCTGGGCTTATGACATTGATTGCTTCACCAACAAATTTAATTGTGAGCCAGTTATTGGTTGATCATGGCTATAATAAGCTAGGATTTTTCGAAGTTACACCCATTGGTATTATTGGAATGATAGTTGGTATTAGCTATTTAGTACTCGTGCGCAATATTCTGTTGCCAAATGAAAAAAACCGTACACAAACAAAAGCTGACTATAAACTATCTCCAAAGAAAATTATTAAGCAATATGATTTAAACAATCGTTTGTTTAAAGTGTTTGTGCCAGAGGATTCGGCGATTATTGACATGACATTAGCAGAATTAAAGCTTCCGGCCAAATATACACTTTGTATGATGAAAATTCACCGACGATCACAAGAAGGTATTAATTTTTTACCGATGACATATCAGGAAATGGCGGGTCCGACAAGTGTGATACATGCCAAAGATGAGTTATATGTCCAAGGTGAGGAAGAGAATATTCGTCGTTTTACTTCGGATTATAGTTTAGAGATGCAAGAGCTAGTTGAAGGAGAGGCTGATGAATTGGTATCGAAGCATCTGGGTATTGCCGAGGTATTATTAACGCCAAATTCTAGCTTTATTAATGAGACGGTCAGCTCTCTAGGCTTTCGAGAAAAATATAATCTTAATATAATAGGCATTAATCGTAGAGGTGGCTATAAACTTCAAGATATGGTGACACATAAATTGAAATTTGGGGATGCCATTTTAGTGCAGGGCGCATGGGATGAAATTTTAATACTTGCAAGGGAAACGCAGGATGTCGTTGTTGTTGGTCAGCCGAAGGAGCATGCGAGTGTGGCGGCAGCAACAGGTAAAGCAGGTATTGCGGGTGCCATTATGCTTATAATGATTGTGTTAATGGCTTTTGAAATTTTCCCTGCTGTTATTTCCGTTATGATTGGTGCTGTACTGATGATATTAACAGGCTGTTTACGTAATATGGAAGATGCATATAGCCATATGAATTTTGAAAGTATTGTGCTTGTAGCTGCTATGCTTCCTATGGCAACGGCATTGGAGAAAACGGGAGGGATGACCATCTTATCTGATGGTATTATCAATGCGCTTGGGGACTATGGACCTTACGGGGTACTGATTGGTGTCTATATTTTAACTGCAGTCTTTGGTCAGTTCATTAGTAATACAGCTACTGCGGTATTATTCGCACCAATTGCTATGAATGCAGCGATTGCAATGGAAGTTAGTCCAACGACGTTTATGATTGCAGTAGCAGTAGCTGCAAGTATGGCCTTTGTTACACCTATTGCTTCACCGACCAATGCGTTAGTTATGACAGCAGGTGGCTACAAATTTATGGACTTTGTGAAAATTGGAATACCGTTACAAATTGTTATGTTTATCGTTATGATGCTAGCAATTCCATTTTTCTTTCCATTCTAAAAAGCGTGAGAAATCAATTTAGCAACGTTGATTTCTCGCGCTTTTTTGCTGTTAAATTTTTTAATTTTGCGTAAAAAAATATGCTTATGTCATAAGCGACGCAAATTATCAGATAGTATTGCATGAAGGTAGATGTCGATATTTTTCGAAAGTTGGTGGATAAATTAAAAAAGTTGGGTGATAAATCGATAAAGTTGGTCGATAAACAATCAAAAGTTCTCGATAAATCTCAAAACTACAGCTCATTAAAGATTTTTGTCGCTGTTCATTGCGCTGCAGAAAAAATTTTTTATTAAAACCTATTATTTTTTATAGTAAGGTTATGATAAAATTCTATTTTAGACAGGAAAGACAAATTGAATTTGCTTGAAATGAAGAGTCTAATACTATATTTTTTGTAATCATTATAATAGGAAGTTTTTCGATAAAATGAAAATGTATAATTTTTTTCTAGGAAAAGTGTTGACCTTTTTAATTTAAGAGTGTAGTATTATACAAGTCGCCAAGACAACTACTGAAAAACAATAAAATTTAAATAAATTAGTTGTTGACATCTAGTTGAAAGCGTGATATTATATAAGAGTTGCTGTTGTGAAATGGCAACGAAATGAACCTTGAAAACTGAACAAGCAAAACGTAATCAATAAAGTTTTTAGTAGCTAACCTTGAGTTGGTGAACGAAACAAAATTTTGGACATCAAACATGATGCCAGCAAAACAATTTGAGCTAATCAAATTTCTTTTTATGGAGAGTTTGATCCTGGCTCAGGACGAACGCTGGCGGCGTGCCTAATACATGCAAGTCGAGCGAACAGAGAAGGAGCTTGCTCCTTTGACGTTAGCGGCGGACGGGTGAGTAACACGTGGGCAACCTACCTTATAGTTTGGGATAACTCCGGGAAACCGGGGCTAATACCGAATAATCTATTTTACCTCATGGTGAAATACTGAAAGACGGTTTCGGCTGTCGCTATAAGATGGGCCCGCGGCGCATTAGCTAGTTGGTGAGGTAACGGCTCACCAAGGCGACGATGCGTAGCCGACCTGAGAGGGTGATCGGCCACACTGGGACTGAGACACGGCCCAGACTCCTACGGGAGGCAGCAGTAGGGAATCTTCCACAATGGGCGAAAGCCTGATGGAGCAACGCCGCGTGAGTGAAGAAGGTTTTCGGATCGTAAAACTCTGTTGTAAGGGAAGAACAAGTACAGTAGTAACTGGCTGTACCTTGACGGTACCTTATTAGAAAGCCACGGCTAACTACGTGCCAGCAGCCGCGGTAATACGTAGGTGGCAAGCGTTGTCCGGAATTATTGGGCGTAAAGCGCGCGCAGGCGGTCCTTTAAGTCTGATGTGAAAGCCCACGGCTCAACCGTGGAGGGTCATTGGAAACTGGGGGACTTGAGTGCAGAAGAGGAAAGTGGAATTCCAAGTGTAGCGGTGAAATGCGTAGAGATTTGGAGGAACACCAGTGGCGAAGGCGACTTTCTGGTCTGTAACTGACGCTGAGGCGCGAAAGCGTGGGGAGCAAACAGGATTAGATACCCTGGTAGTCCACGCCGTAAACGATGAGTGCTAAGTGTTAGGGGGTTTCCGCCCCTTAGTGCTGCAGCTAACGCATTAAGCACTCCGCCTGGGGAGTACGGTCGCAAGACTGAAACTCAAAGGAATTGACGGGGGCCCGCACAAGCGGTGGAGCATGTGGTTTAATTCGAAGCAACGCGAAGAACCTTACCAGGTCTTGACATCCCGTTGACCACTGTAGAGATATGGTTTTCCCTTCGGGGACAACGGTGACAGGTGGTGCATGGTTGTCGTCAGCTCGTGTCGTGAGATGTTGGGTTAAGTCCCGCAACGAGCGCAACCCTTGATCTTAGTTGCCATCATTTAGTTGGGCACTCTAAGGTGACTGCCGGTGACAAACCGGAGGAAGGTGGGGATGACGTCAAATCATCATGCCCCTTATGACCTGGGCTACACACGTGCTACAATGGACGATACAAACGGTTGCCAACTCGCGAGAGGGAGCTAATCCGATAAAGTCGTTCTCAGTTCGGATTGTAGGCTGCAACTCGCCTACATGAAGCCGGAATCGCTAGTAATCGCGGATCAGCATGCCGCGGTGAATACGTTCCCGGGCCTTGTACACACCGCCCGTCACACCACGAGAGTTTGTAACACCCGAAGTCGGTGGGGTAACCTTTTGGAGCCAGCCGCCGAAGGTGGGATAGATGATTGGGGTGAAGTCGTAACAAGGTAGCCGTATCGGAAGGTGCGGCTGGATCACCTCCTTTCTAAGGATATTTTCGGAATACAAACCTAGGGTTTGTAAGATTACGTTTTGCGTTCAGTTTTGAAGGTTCATTCTTACGAATGAAATACTTCAAAACTTGTTCTTTGAAAACTGGATAAAACGACATTGAAATTGTAACAAACACATTAATTTTTTAAGTTTTTTTATAGGCTTAATAACTTGGTTAAGTTATTAAGGGCGCACGGCGAATGCCTTGGCACTAGGAGCCGAAGAAGGACGGCACTAACACCGATATGCTTCGGGGAGCTGTAAGTGAGCTTTGATCCGGAGATTTCCGAATGGGGGAACCCACTACGTTTAATCGCGTAGTATCTTGACGTGAATTCATAGCGTCTTGAAGGCAGACCCAGGGAACTGAAACATCTAAGTACCTGGAGGAAGAGAAAGAAAAATCGATTCCCTGAGTAGCGGCGAGCGAAACGGGAAGAGCCCAAACCAAGAGGCTTGCCTCTTGGGGTTGTAGGACACTCTATACGGAGTTACAAAAGAGCGAGTTAGATGAAGCGACTTGGAAAGGTCCGCCAGAGCAGGTAAAAGCCCTGTAGTCGAAAGTTCGTTCTCTCCTGAGTGGATCCTGAGTACGGCGGAACACGTGAAATTCCGTCGGAATCCGGGAGGACCATCTCCCAAGGCTAAATACTACCTAGTGACCGATAGTGAACCAGTACCGTGAGGGAAAGGTGAAAAGCACCCCGGAAGGGGAGTGAAAGAGATCCTGAAACCGTGTGCCTACAAGTAGTTAGAGCCCGTTAATGGGTGATAGCGTGCCTTTTGTAGAATGAACCGGCGAGTTACGATTACGTGCGAGGTTAAGCTTTAGAAGGCGGAGCCGCAGCGAAAGCGAGTCTGAATAGGGCGAATTAGTACGTGGTCGTAGACCCGAAACCAGGTGATCTACCCATGTCCAGGGTGAAGGTGAGGTAACACTTACTGGAGGCCCGAACCCACGCACGTTGAAAAGTGCGGGGATGAGGTGTGGGTAGCGGAGAAATTCCAATCGAACTTGGAGATAGCTGGTTCTCTCCGAAATAGCTTTAGGGCTAGCCTCGTGATGAGAATACTGGAGGTAGAGCACTGTTTGGACTAGGGGGCCATCCCGGTTTACCGAATTCAGACAAACTCCGAATGCCAGATATTTATACACGGGAGTCAGACTGCGAGTGATAAGATCCGTAGTCAAAAGGGAAACAGCCCAGACCACCAGCTAAGGTCCCAAAGTAATCGTTAAGTGGAAAAGGATGTGGCGTTGCACAGACAACCAGGATGTTGGCTTAGAAGCAGCCATCATTTAAAGAGTGCGTAATAGCTCACTGGTCGAGTGACGCTGCGCCGAAAATGTATCGGGGCTAAACGATTCACCGAAGCTGTGGATTGACATCTATGATGTCAGTGGTAGGAGAGCGTTCTAAGTGCGTTGAAGTCAGATCGGAAGGACTGGTGGAGCGCTTAGAAGTGAGAATGCCGGTATGAGTAGCGAAAGACGGGTGAGAATCCCGTCCACCGTATGACTAAGGTTTCCTGAGGAAGGCTCGTCCGCTCAGGGTTAGTCGGGACCTAAGCCGAGGCCGATAGGCGTAGGCGATGGACAACAGGTTGATATTCCTGTACCACCTCCTCACCGTTTGAGAAATGGGGGGACGCAGTAGGATAGGGTAAGCGCGCCGTTGGTTGTGCGCGTCCAAGCAGTAAGGCGTGTGTGTAGGCAAATCCGCACACTGTAACGTTGAGCTGTGATGGCGAGTCCGTATGGACGAAGTTCCTGATTTCACACTGCCAAGAAAAGCCTCTATCGAGGTGAGAGGTGCCCGTACCGCAAACCGACACAGGTAGTCGAGGAGAGAATCCTAAGGTGTGCGAGAGAACTCTCGTTAAGGAACTCGGCAAAATGACCCCGTAACTTCGGGAGAAGGGGTGCTCTTGAGCGTGCAAGCGCATGAGAGCCGCAGTGAATAGGCCCAGGCGACTGTTTAGCAAAAACACAGGTCTCTGCAAAACCGTAAGGTGACGTATAGGGGCTGACGCCTGCCCGGTGCTGGAAGGTTAAGAGGAGTGGTTAGCGCAAGCGAAGCTGCGAATTGAAGCCCCAGTAAACGGCGGCCGTAACTATAACGGTCCTAAGGTAGCGAAATTCCTTGTCGGGTAAGTTCCGACCCGCACGAAAGGCGTAACGATCTGGGCACTGTCTCAACGAGAGACTCGGTGAAATTATAGTACCTGTGAAGATGCAGGTTACCCGCGACAGGACGGAAAGACCCCGTGGAGCTTTACTGTAGCCTGATATTGAATTTTGGTACAACTTGTACAGGATAGGTAGGAGCCAGAGATCTCGGAGCGCCAGCTTCGAAGGAGGCGTCGGTGGGATACTACCCTGGTTGTATTGAAATTCTAACCCATGCCCCTTAGCGGGGTAGGAGACAGTGTCAGGCGGACAGTTTGACTGGGGCGGTCGCCTCCTAAAAGGTAACGGAGGCGCCCAAAGGTTCCCTCAGAATGGTTGGAAATCATTCGTAGAGTGTAAAGGCACAAGGGAGCTTGACTGCGAGACCTACAAGTCGAGCAGGGTCGAAAGACGGGCTTAGTGATCCGGTGGTTCCGCATGGAAGGGCCATCGCTCAACGGATAAAAGCTACCCCGGGGATAACAGGCTTATCTCCCCCAAGAGTCCACATCGACGGGGAGGTTTGGCACCTCGATGTCGGCTCATCGCATCCTGGGGCTGTAGTCGGTCCCAAGGGTTGGGCTGTTCGCCCATTAAAGCGGTACGCGAGCTGGGTTCAGAACGTCGTGAGACAGTTCGGTCCCTATCCGTCGTGGGCGTAGGAAATTTGAGAGGAGCTGTCCTTAGTACGAGAGGACCGGGATGGACACACCGCTGGTGTACCAGTTGTCTTGCCAAAGGCATCGCTGGGTAGCTATGTGTGGACGGGATAAGTGCTGAAAGCATCTAAGCATGAAGCCCCCCTCAAGATGAGATTTCCCATTACGCAAGTAAGTAAGATCCCTCAAAGACGATGAGGTAGATAGGTTCGAGGTGGAAGTGTGGTGACACATGGAGCTGACGAATACTAATCGATCGAGGACTTAACCACAATGTTTGAAACATTCAATGCACGTTTATCCAGTTTTGAAAGAATAATTTCTTTCATATGTCTAGTGATGATGGCAAAGAGGTCACACCCGTTCCCATACCGAACACGGAAGTTAAGCTCTTTAGCGCCGATGGTAGTTGGGGGCTTCCCCCTGTGAGAGTAGGACGTCGCTAGGCATTATACCCAGGAGGATTAGCTCAGCTGGGAGAGCACCTGCCTTACAAGCAGGGGGTCGGCGGTTCGAGCCCGTCATCCTCCACCATTATGGTCCCGTGGTGTAGCGGTTAACATGCCTGCCTGTCACGCAGGAGATCGCCGGTTCGATCCCGGTCGGGACCGCCATTTTTTTTTTTTTGCCGGTGTAGCTCAGTTGGTAGAGCAACTGACTTGTAATCAGTAGGTCGTGGGTTCGACTCCTATCGCCGGCACCATCCCTTGGAGGGGTAGCGAAGTGGCTAAACGCGGCGGACTGTAAATCCGCTCCTTAGGGTTCGGCGGTTCGAATCCGTCCCCCTCCACCATTTTTAGGGGCATAGTTCAACGGTAGAATAGAGGTCTCCAAAACCTTTGGTGTGGGTTCGATTCCTACTGCCCCTGCCAGGTTTCGAGGTACTCGTTATCAAGAACTGCTGTGATTACATATAGTGGCGATTGTGGCGAAGTGGTTAACGCACCGGATTGTGGTTCCGGCATTCGTGGGTTCGATTCCCATCAGTCGCCCCATTTTAACAATTGGGGTATAGCCAAGCGGTAAGGCAACGGATTTTGATTCCGTCATGCCTAGGTTCGAATCCTAGTACCCCAGCCATTCATTTCTTAATATGAGCCATTAGCTCAGTTGGTAGAGCATCTGACTTTTAATCAGAGGGTCGAAGGTTCGAGTCCTTCATGGCTCATCAAGTTTTTATAAAAATTATGCGCCCGTAGCTCAATTGGATAGAGCGTCTGACTACGGATCAGAAGGTTATGGGTTCGACTCCTGTCGGGCGCGCCATAAATCTAACAGTAACGGAATGTAGCTCAGCTTGGTAGAGCACTTGGTTTGGGACCAAGGGGTCGTAGGTTCGAATCCTGTCATTCCGACCAGTTTTTCTTAAATTTTGGGGCCTTAGCTCAGCTGGGAGAGCGCCTGCCTTGCACGCAGGAGGTCAGCGGTTCGATCCCGCTAGGCTCCACCATTTTTAAATATTTTGGAGGTATACCCAAGTCTGGCTGAAGGGATCGGTCTTGAAAACCGACAGGCGGGTAACACCGCGCGGGGGTTCGAATCCCTCTACCTCCTCCATTTTCGGGTCAGTAGCTCAGTTGGTAGAGCATTAGATTGAAGCTCTAAGTGTCGGCGGTTCGATTCCGTCCTGACCCACCATATGCGGGTGTAGTTTAATGGTAAAACCTCAGCCTTCCAAGCTGATGTCGTGAGTTCGATTCTCATCACCCGCTCCAAAAATAATGGGCCTATAGCTCAGCTGGTTAGAGCGCACGCCTGATAAGCGTGAGGTCGATGGTTCGAGTCCATTTAGGCCCACCATTATTCCGAAGTAGCTCAGTTGGTAGTAGCACCTGACTGTTAATCAGGTTGTCGCAGGTTCGAGTCCTGCCTTCGGAGCCACGGCCCCTTGGTCAAGTGGTTAAGACACCGCCCTTTCACGGCGGTAACACGGGTTCGAATCCCGTAGGGGTCATCAAGCATGTTGCACATTCGTGTAACATGCTTTTTCTTATGCTTGTAGATGACTAAAGCATATAAAATAATCTTATGACGCTTGCTTTCGCTAAAAATAATACTTGTAGCTAACGCTTTGCTTTCGCTACAAAAGACATTTGCTGAAAGAAGTTAAAATGCAAAACTGCACACCCAATTTATTAATAGGATTAATAATGGATGTGCGATCTAGGTTGTACCGGAGTCTTTATTATTTAATGTATCATTTTCAGGACCCTTAATATTTCTTAATTTCGCGATAATAAGTAATAGTAAAGGAAGAAAAAGGGCAAATAATGAAATATATAAGGGCCAAGTTTCTTTATTATATTTAGTAGAGTGCATAATATTTGGATGTACAATTTGAGAAAGTGCAACTGTAATCATCCCAAGTGGAAGGATTAACCGTCTGTGATCATTAATTTTAAGTATTTGTCCTAACCCCTTTACGGTTGCGTAAAAATACATGGAGGCTCTGACAAATATCGTGACCATCCAAATAAAAGCCATAATAACTTCAATACGTTGCAGGAAATTACCAATCGAAATTCTTTGCGCTAGAGTGTAACTAGGAAAGGTTCTAAGAGATGTATTCGTTACCCCCAATACTAAGATTGATAATGCTATAACAATTGTTAAAATTAATCCTCCCACAAGTGTGCCAATATAAAATCCTTTCTCACCGGATTTATAGTCATTGATAGCAGATGGAAAAACCATTAATATAACGACTAATGGAAAAGAGAACAGACCCATAAAATGTAAAATGCTATACATAAGAGGCTTTGCTGAAACTTCTAAAATTGGTTGTACATTTTTAATCTCTATTTCAGGGCTTATAAATAACACAAAAATAATAAATATTAACAGAAAAACGGGGAATAGTATTTCTAATGTACGCGCAAAAACTTCTATTCCTAAATAAGCTGCAAAAAGTATAATAAGGTTAAATAATATTGAAAATACAACGGGCGGCGTCTCTGGCATTACCTCTGTCTGAAGAAAATTTCCGATAAAATATAGTAGCTCACCAGATGATAACAATGTTAAAATGACAAATCCAATGGTAAAAATTTTCCCTAAAAAACTCCCCAATATTTTCTCCGTAATCTCAACAAAGGTTAGAGTAGGCATTTTTTTTACTAAAGTCATAAACAGTTTTAGTATAAGCATACTCAATAACGTACCTATAATTGCTACAATCCAAGCATCCTGTTTTACTTCACTTGCAATGCTTGCAGGGATAATTAAAATACTTGTCCCTACGGTAAAAAGAATTACAATTATTGTGAATTGCCGCGAACTTATCAATTGCTTTTCCATAAATATGACCCTCTTTTAAAAAAATTATTTTTTTAATAGCGTTGCTTTTAAAAAGTCACTAATTGGATGGAAAATATACATAATTACATCCAGCGGACTAAAGTGTATTACTTTTAAACTTATACCAATATTTAAGGCGACACCGATAGTTAGCAAAAGGGAAAATGTCCAAATTGTTTTAGCATCTTCTTTTTTTAAACTGGGCAGCTCAAAAAAAATAATACAAGCTGTAATAATTAATATTCCTAACACTATAAGCATATAGATTACTCCTTTAATTTTACGTTCTACATAGTCATCCCCAAACCTTGAGTTTTCACATTGACCTTGATCTACCTTTATTTATTATTCGTGTTTACTCCAACAACAACTTCAAATTTGCATTAAGATAATGAGTAAAATCGTTATTTTCATATTGTTAGTGGGCCGGTCGTTTCTTATTTTTTAATTGTTTATGTCCTCTAACATTATTAATTTGGCTAATTAATCGTGGACGAGTTAACAAAGATCGGCGAGAAACAATTATTAGTGCATCTTTTTGATCCTTTGGAATTAATGGTGCAAAAGGACTCATATAAGGTACACCAAATGAACGTAAACTACATAAATGCAAAATAAGAAACATCATTCCTATAAACACTCCAAATAATCCAAACATTGCTGCTAACCCCATTAACGGAAAGCGTAAAATCCGTATGGAGTTAGATAATCCATATGCAGGAAAAAGGAAGCTGCATATCGCTGTTAAGGCTACAATAATAACCATTGATGCCGAAACGATACCTGCTTGTACAGCTGCTTGCCCAATAATCAATGTTCCTACAATTGATATAGCAGGCCCTATCATTCTTGGCATTCGAAGTCCGGCTTCCCTAAGAACTTCAAATGCAATCTCCATAATCAAAGCTTCGACAAATACAGGAAATGGTACACCTTCTCGCTGTGAATAAATATTGATTAGCAAAGAGGTGGGTATCATTTCGTGGTGAAAAGTCGTGAGCGAAATATAGAGAGAAGGGGCAGCTAAGGCAAGACTAATCCCTAAAAACCTAATGATACGAATAAATGAACTGATAAATGGATGTTGATAATAATCCTCTGCGGATTGTAAGAAGGAAGTAAATAATGCAGGTACAATTAAAACAAAGGGAGTACCATCTACTAAAATAGCAATTTTACCTTCTAATAATTCGCTTGCAATAACATCTGGACGTTCAGAATTATAAACAGTGGGAAATATAGAGAACTTTGAATCTTGAATTAGTGCTTCGATATAGCCGCTTTCTAAAATGCCATCGATTTCAATTTGATCCAGTCTCTCAAAAACTTCCTGTACAATTTTTTCATTTGCGATTCCATTTATATACATAACGGCAACGTCTGTTTGAGTGACATCACCAATGACCATAGATTTTATCCAAAGGTTTGGGCTTTTGATTTTACGCCGAATTAAAGCAGTATTAGTTCTCAAAGTCTCCGTAAATGACTCCCTAGGGCCTCTAATGACAGCTTCCGTTGCAGGTTCTGTTATTGCTCTATCCTTCGAACTTTTAGTACTCGTCGCAAGCCCTTTTGCCAGACCATCTAGCAATATAACGGTGTCCCCGTTTAAAATGGCGTTAAATAAAGCAGTAAAATCAGCAATATCGTTAACATGTCCAACTGTTAAACAGTAATTCTTTAAATGTTGATCTAATTCATTGATCGTTGTTTCGGAAGTTTCCTTTAAATCAGATAGGAGAGGTTCTACGATAAAGTCTGAAATTATGGTGTTATCAGCTAAACCATCCGTGTGAATAATAGCGATTGCGATTGATTGTTCCTTTGATTTCCCTATTAATGTTTCTCGTATAATAAGGTCACTACTGTTCCCGAAAGCTTCTTTTATAGTAGTTATATTTTTTGATAGTTTTGTGTTTAATAGTCCCTTTTGAATATAATCTTGGGAGGCATTAGTATTCTCGAAATTATTCACCCCAAATCTCCTCCTCAATAAGTTTTTGAAACTATTAAGAGGATGTACAAATTTATATTTAATTAAACACAAAATTTTAGTTAAAGAGGAAAATCTTTTATCATATGGATGTATAGCTAGATTTAGATTCTACATATGAGGAAATAAAAGGCTCATCGCCAAAAGTTGTGGATGACATTTTTAAAAATATATGCGTTATATATCAGTTGATCTTCGTTCCGATTGAGCGACTCCTTGTGGCTCAGCGGACGCCCCAGTCGGAACGGAAATCAAAAGGGATCAAGACTTTCATAAATTAAAAGACGTAGAGTGGATTTGATTGTTAGGCATTTCATAATTAGGTGCTTTTTATTATGCTCGCAAAGTCAGATGGATGTATTGAATGTACTTTGTGGGGTTGTATAGGGATGAATACTTTGAAAGAGGGAAAATTAAAAGGATCACGCGGAGGATAGTGACCCTTATTTAATATTTGAAGGTGTAAAGGATAAGCTTGTATGATCCTAATAATTATGAGCATCAGAGGCGGTGTTGGGTATTAATAATATTTTGACATAAAGCTAGCGCCAACAATAATCAGAAGAATGAATAGAACAACGATTAGCGCAAATGATGAACTAGATCCAGATCCAGAACCATATTCTTGAGACATAATTATTCCCCTCCTCTCTAAAATCTATAATATTAATAGTTGTTAAAAGGATTAGCGACATTCATCCACTAAAAAATTTAATTTAAAAAAATATTTTATTTCAGGTGTGTTTATTATTCGCTTTTGTCCATTCTGATTAGTTTAGAAGGCGCTGTTTTTCGCTACGAGCTACTCGCTTTGTTGTTGCTGTCGCTTCGCTTTCGCACAGACAAAACCTTGTTGCTGACGCTTCGCTTTCGCGCAGAAGAAACAATGCCGCTGACGCTTCGCTTTCGCGCAGAAAAAATAATGTTGCTGTTGCTACGTTGCACTGCGCTTTCGCACAGAAAACATTCGCTTCGTGCAGGGTAGATAAACAAATCTTTTTTTCAAGCCATAAAAATCTTTCTAACAGGAATACTCCTAACTAACTGGGGATGGTCACTCGAAATAAATATAAAATAAATCAGTGACTAATAATTAATATCAGGGCTGATTCTAGAGAAAACGACTTCTAATAAAGTCTTTAAAATAAAGTTTTTGCTATCTAATGAAATTACATGATAGTGACGTATAAATTTGAACAAAGTATTTCATATATGCAATATGTATGTTTTCCAGCAAATATTTTCGTGGTGATTATAGTTCCGTTCCTCTAATATGAGGGTAGATGGAGGAGTTCGACATGAATTTACATGAGATACAGCAGTTTTTAGAACTTTATCGAGTAGAACAAAATGAGTCTAAAACATGGCTAGAAAATAAATTACAGCAGATTAAAATAGCAGGAGAATATATACCGACGACGGAGGAATTAACCTTTGGTGCACGAGTGGCATGGCGCAATAGTAATAAGTGTATTGGCCGTTTGTTTTGGCAATCATTGCATGTTAGAGATGCCAGAGATACGCTAACGGAAGAGGCTGTGTTCAATGCTTTACTTGAGCATATTCAATATGCAACAAATGACGGGAAAATTCGTCCAACAATCACCGTTTTTGCACCAGGGCGAGTGCGTATATGGAATCACCAGCTAATCCGTTATGCGGGCTATGAAACGGAATCTGGGATCATTGGTGATCAACATTCCGTAGAGTTCACAAAAATATGTGAATCACTTGGCTGGCAAGGCGGAAAAACAGCATTTGATGTGCTTCCGCTTGTTGTACAGGTAGATGGAAGAGAGCCGCAAGTGTTTGCAATCCCTGATGAATATGTACTCGAGGTTCCGATTCGTCACCCTGAAGCTCCTCAAGTCGAGAAGCTAGGGTTAAAATGGTATGCAGTGCCAATTATTTCGAGCATGCGCTTCCAAATGGCGGGTATTGATTTTCAGGCAGCTCCATTTAATGGCTGGTATATGGGCACAGAAATCGGGGCACGTAATTTAGCAGATCATGAGCGTTATAATATGTTGCCTGCTATAGCAGAAATTTTTAACCTCGATACAACAAAACAGGCTTCTCTATGGCGTGATCGGGCACTAGTTGAGCTCAATATTGCGGTATTGCATTCATTTAAAGAAGATGGTGTGAGCATTGTAGATCATCATACTGCAGCTCAGCAATTTAAATTGTTTGAGGAAGCGGAAGCAGCAGCAGATCGTGAGGTTACAGGCAATTGGGCGTGGTTGATTCCACCTCTTTCGCCAGCTACAACTCATATTTACCATAAGCCTTTTGTTAATGCTTACAATACACCGAACTATTTTTATCAGAAACCACCTTATTAGTAGGGATTTAAAAATTTTATAGTTTCCTTTTAAAGAAGAAATTTCAACTATTTGAGATTTCTTCTTTCTTTTTTAAGCTAAATGGACTGTGGAATTGTCTAATAAATAGAAAGGAGTGAAGGGCAATTATTAACTTAGTAAAGAAAGCACAAAAGGGGAGTGACAAAGCCTTTTTAAAGCTTTTTCAAGCATATGAGGCGGATATATATCGAATGGCCTTTATTTATGTGAAAAATCAAGAGGATGCGTTAGATATTGTACAGGAAGTTGCATTTAAATCCTTTGATAAAATCACAACCTTAAAAGAACCTGCTTATTTTAAAACATGGCTTATTAAAATTACTATTAGCTGCGCACTAAACTATTTAAAGCGCCATCAAAAGGTTGTCCCAATGAAAACTGAGATGCTCGATGTTGTTCCTACGACGGTAAAGGATCCGACTATTTCCATTTTACTTTATCAAATGTTAAATGAATTAAGTGATGAAGAAAAAGGTATTGTCATTTTAAAGTATTACGAAGGCTATTCTTTTAAGGAAATTTCTGAGTTACTACATATTCCCCTAGGTACAGCAAAATCAGTTTTATATCGTGCTCTTCAAAAATTACGATTACAAGTAGAGGAGGTAGATTTTTATGAATAAAATCCGTCAATCTATAGAATCAATTGAGCTACCTAGTGAATTGCATAATAGATCAAAGCTAGGTATAAAGCAGGCGAAATTCCGTAAAAGGAAATTTAAAAAATTCATTGTACTTCCATTAATTGCAACACTTTTTTTAGCATTTTCAGTAGGGGTAGGTGCAGCTACAAACTCCAATATAAATCGATTGCTGTCTATTGTTAGTCCAGAGGTGGCATTACTGCTGCAACCACTTCAATTAAGTATGACCGATGAGGGAATCAAAATGGAAGTTGTCGCTGCAATGAACGATGATGATATGGCTGTTGTTTACGTGACAATGCAGGATTTAGAAGGTGACCGCATTGATGAAACATTAGATATTTATGATTACTTTATGTCAAAGGGTCATTCATTTACACATGAAGTTGTTGCTTACGATGAGTCAACGAAAACAGCAATGATACGCTTTCAGGCAACGGGAGCAGAAACATTAAATAATAGTAAAGTTAATTTTAGTATTCAGTCTTTCCTAAGTGATAAGCATGTGTTTGACGTCAAAGTAAATATTGATTTAAATAATATTGAGCAGCAACAACCGACGACACTGAATCGAGATGCTATATCAGGAATGGGTGGGGAACTGGCTGGAGATGCCAATGAACGTGAGAATTATGTAGTCCTACCAAATGGAATGAAAAATATGAAAATACCAACTATTGATTTTATGGAAATTACAAATGTAGGCATTATTCAAAATAAATTCCATATTCAAACAAAGTGGATGCAAAATGACAAAGATGATCATGGTTATTTTTACATTGTAAATTCAGCAGGCGAGGAGATCCATCCATCAAGTATAAGTTATGGAAGAGATGAAAATGGGAATGCTGAATACGGGCATAACTACCAAGAATACATTTTTAATATGCAGGATATAGATATGCAAGACTATGAATTAAGAGGTAATTTCACAACAAGTGGAAATTTAGTAAAAGGTAATTGGGAAACGACATTTAAATTAAATACGGTGAAGGAAAGTAAAGTAATTGATTTTATATATGATTTCGGAGGCTGGCGATCTACTGAAATTGATATTTCTCCACTAGGATTAACAGTGTTAGGAGATGGAGAGATAGAACAATCAACTGAAATGACAGCTACTATCCGTATGAAAGATGGTCATACAAAAACTCTTATGCAAACGACTTCATTTACAGATAAAGGACAAATAAAGCTGAAATTTTTAGCAGATGAGCCTTTAAATATGGAGAATATTAAATCGATAAGTGTTAATGGAATTGAAGTTGACTTGTGAATAGTAGAATAAGAATTAATTATAGAAAAAAGCACTGGTTTATTCAAAACTAGTGCTTTTTAAGAGGTCTTTAATTCACATATTCATTTTTAGAAGCCCTAAAAGAACATAAGAACAGTATCAATGCTACGACAACAAAGAGCCAGCCAGCGACGTTCCAGCCGCCGAATAAATCGTGCAAATATCCAAATAGGATTGGACCGGTTGCGGCAAATAAATATCCTATGGATTGTGCAAAGCCTGATAAATCAGCTGCCTCAGAAGCGGTACGGGTACGTAGTGTAAAGAACATCATCGCTAATGCGAATGAAGCACCCCCTGCTAAGCCTAGTAGCACCATCCACAGTACTGCGAGGCTGGTCCATTCCATTACTACCCCGATAAAGCCAATTATGTAAAATGACGTAAACATTATTACAAGGGGCCGTTGAGACGCCATTTTACTTGCAATAATAGGCACAGCTAAAGCCATTGGGACTTGTGAAAATTGCATGATGGAAAACATCCAGCCTGCACGATCAGCGGCTAATCCTTGCGCTATATATATTTCAGGAATCCAAGCAGCAGTTGTATAGAATAATAATGATTGTAATCCCATAGCGCCTGTTACAGCCCAAGTAACAGGTGATTTCCATAAAGGTGTACGTTCTTTCGTAGTCTTAAAAGGCGGTTCAGGCTTATTAAATTTCAACTGTGGAATCCAAATTAAAATGGTTAACACCACAAGAACAAGCGCGATAGCTAGTGCACCTTGCCAGCCAAGTGGTGAAATGGCAATAGGATAGCTGATGCCAGCACCTAGCCCAGCTGTCAAATTCATCGACATTGTGAAAAATGCCATAAGTAAACCTACGTGATAGGGAAACTTCAATTTAAGCAATCCTGGAATAAGTACGTTACCGAATGAAATAGCTATACCCATTAGCACAGTACCAAACACGAGTAAAGCAGTTGTGCCAAGGGAACGTAGTACAATCCCTAATCCTAAAAGAATAGTTGATAAAAATAATGTTAATTCCAGCCCCAATTTACGTGCGACATTTGGGACAAATGGTGATATGATGGCGAATGCTAGTAATGGGATTGTTGTTAGAAAACCCGCTAGTACATTGGATATGCCAAGATCTTCACGGATAAAGGAAATAATAGGCCCAACAACAGTTAGCGGCATCCGTAATGTAGAGGCAATACAAATTACGCCGATAACTAGTAATAAGGTTGTTCCTCTCCAGCTAATTTTCTTGCTAGGATAAGTATTGGAATGTTCATCAGTAGTCAAATTGATCCCCCCTGTAAGAACGATTATAATTGAACTACTATACCACTTTATCAAATTATTTAAAATGGTTGAAAATTCGTAAAATACAGAACATTAATCAGGTTATTGAAATGTCAAAGGTCGTATGTTAAACTAGTACACATCATAAATTTAATAATTATATGCCTCAAGTTTGCATTGAGGTAGAGGTCGCGTTATTTAAGAGTATACTAATGGAAATGACAAGCATTAGAGAAATTAGTTGAAAGGAAATATCGCCGAAGTGTGAGGGGACTTGAAAACCTCATGCTGGGGCTGTCTCCGAAAGGAACAGAACTGTCACGTTTGGAACAACGTGTTGAGCTATCGTTTTTGAAAGAACTGAGGATTAACTTAGCCATCACTACGTTCATGTGATGGCATTTTTTTTGCCTCTTAAAGAAGGAAGGAAGCTATATCGTGAGTGAAATAAAAGTGAATCAGCTCGGCCATAAAGCGCCGAAGTTGAAAAAAGAATTAAAAAGCCGTCATATTACAATGATTTCATTAGGCGGTACAATCGGTACAGGATTGTTTTTAGCTAGTGGTGGTGCCATTGCACAAGCAGGCCCTGGCGGTGCACTGCTCGCCTATGCATTAATCGGTGTTATGGTGTACTTTTTAATGACGAGCTTAGGCGAAATGGCAGCTTATATGCCATCATCGGGCTCATTTAGTACGTATGCTACAAAATTTGTAGATCCGGCATTAGGCTTTGCACTTGGCTGGAACTACTGGTACAACTGGGCGATTACCATTGCGGCAGAAATTTCAGCTGTATCGTTAATTATGAAATATTGGTTCCCAGATAGCTCATCAGCACTTTGGACTGCTTTATTTATCGCTGTAGTTTTAATGTTCAATCTATTATCGGTAAAAAGCTACGGTGAAAGTGAATATTGGTTTGCAATGATTAAGGTTGTAACTGTAATCGTTTTTATTATCACCAGTTTCTTAATGATTTTTGGTATTATAGGTGGTCAAGCTCCTGTAGGCTTTACGAATTTCTTTATTAGTGATGGACCATTCCACGGTGGCTTCTTTGCTACATTTGGTATTTTCTTAGCAGCGGGATTCTCGTTCCAGGGGACAGAGCTACTTGGAATAACAGCAGGAGAAACGGATGATCCTGGTAAAAATATTCCGAAAGCTGTTAAGTCAGTTTTTTGGCGAATTCTGTTATTTTATATTTTAGCAATTGCTGCAATTGGGATGTTAATTCCATTTACAGACGAACGTTTGTTGTCTGAAGATATCGCTGTATCACCATTTACACTAGTATTCGACCGTTTAGGAATTGCGTTTGCTGCTTCATTGATGAATGCCGTCATTTTAACGGCTATGCTGTCAGCAGGGAATTCAGGGCTCTATGCATCTTCTCGTATGCTTTGGCAATTAGCAGTAGATGGACATGCACCAAAATTTTTCGCTAAACTAAGCCGTCGAGGTATTCCGATTTACGCATTATTGGCGACATTAGCTGTAGGTTCCTTAGCATTTTTAGCTTCATTCTTTGGTGATGGTGTAGTCTATATGTGGCTTCTAAATGCCTCTGGGATGTCTGGCTTCATTGCTTGGCTAGGAATTGCATTTAGCCATTATCGTTTCCGTCGAGCGTTCGAGGTACAAGGCTTGGATCCGAAATTGCTGCCATATAAAGCGAAGCTATTTCCATTCGGTCCGCTATTTGCCTTTACAGTTTGTATGATTGTTGTTATCGGTCAAAACTACACGGCCTTTATGGGTGATAAAATTGATTGGTACGGAGTCGTTGTTTCATACATTGGTATTCCACTGTTCTTACTGTTATGGCTTGGCTATAAAATCAAGCATAAAACAAAAATGCTTCCACTTGAAGAATGTGATTTAAAGGTGGAAGACTAATATTAAAGCTGTTCTATAATCCATTGAATGATGGTTTATGGAACAGCTTTTTTTACTATTTTGCAAAATATCTATAAAACGAAAACATGTCATATGGTAAATTATAGACTAATCATCATAGCGTGTGGTTGATTTCCGTTCCGACTGGGCGCTTTGCCGCTGCCGCTTCGCTTTCGCGCAGATAAAACAATTGCCGCCGCTACGTTAGCACTTCGCTTTCGCACAGAGCAAAGCTTCCTAGGGGCGTCCGATGAGCCGCTTGGGCCTACACGATGTAGGTCACGAAGGCGTTATCACAGATGTGATGTTTTTAGCCTTCGTTCCTCTACCTGCTCGCTCTAGGGTCTCATCTGTGACGCTAATCCCCAAAGAGTCGCCCAGTCGGAACGAAGATCAACTAATATACAGAGCATATATTTTAACAAAAGGCATCCGCAATTTTTGGTGATGAGGATTTTAAATAATTTATTCAGTATAAACGGGCAGCAAAATTGCACGTAAAAACCCAATAGGAGAAGACTAATAATAAGAGGGGGAAAGATGATAGACTATCCATTTTTACAAAACAGATTAAAAAAAGAAAAGATTAATACTTTCTTGATTAATAGTCATGGCAAAACGATATTTCAATACTATAAAAACAAGAAACAACAACAGAAACTTCATAAAATTAATTCTTGCACAAAGAGTATTCTTTCCATCTTATTTGGCATTGCAATAGATCAAAAATATATAGAATCAGTTCATATACCTGTCCATTCTTTTTTTCCTGAACTATTCGAACGGCAAGGTGATAAACGTAAAATGGATATGACAATATATCACCTTTTAACAATGACGGAGGGGTTAGATTTCCCGGAATTTGGTGAATGGAATAGTTTTGCTCCTATGGTATTTCATTCTGATATAGTAAAATTTATAATAGATCGTCCGATGGTGCATCCAGTTGGTTCGCATATGAATTATAACTCGGGTTGCTCCCATATACTATCTGCTATATTGCAGCAAGTGACGAATATGAAAACAAAAGAATTTGCCAATCGTTATTTATTTCAACCATTAGGTATTCTCAAATATCAATGGTATGAGGATAAGAAGAAAATTAGTAAAGGGGCAGATGGTCTTTTATTAAAAGCAGAAGATATGATGAAAGTAGGCCTTTTAGTTTTAAAAAAGGGTATATATAACGAAAAAAGGATAGTTTCAGAGGATTGGATTAACCATTCGATAAAGCCTAATTTAATGACTTATGACAATATCGGCTATTACGGGATGCATTGGTGGGTAAATAAACAGGATGAAACTAAAGCTTTTTCGGTAGATAATCAATATTTCTTTGCATTAGGCTTTGGGGGACAATATATTTTTATTTGGCCAAAGGAAGAACTAGTTATTACTATCACAGGTGACTTGTATGAAACTAGTTTATTACCGCTTCAATTAATAAAGGACTACATCTTGAAATAATCAACAGATGGTAGGGGTGGCCAAACACCTACTGAAATAGAGGAACTCAGTCTAAGAACGCCACGTCCTGTGGCAATTTATTTGTGCGAAAGCGTAGTGTTAACGAAGCGACAGCAACAGGGTTTTGTATGTGCGAAAGCGTAGTGCTAACGAAGCGACAGCAACAATTACGCCAAGGCAAAATCAACCACACGTTATGGTGATGAGCTAATAAAAAGAAGAGGTGCATGAAAGTGCAAAAGCATATTTTACTAGTAGAAGATGATGAAGCCATTCGTGAAATGGTAGAAAACTACTTAATGATGGAGGGGTTCCTTGTTACCTCTGCAATAAATGGGGAAGAGGCATTACAAAATTGTTTAAACAATTCCTTTGATTTAGTGATCTTGGATATTATGATCCCGAAACTTAATGGTTTAGAAGTTTTAAAGATCGTACGAGAACAGGCTTCATTTCCAATTATCATCATGTCAGCCAAAGATAGTGATGTTGATAAAGCGTTAGGATTGGGATTAGGGGCAGATGATTATATCGCCAAGCCGTTTTCGATGCTGGAATTTTCAGCACGTGTCAAAGCCGCCATTAGAAGAGCTACACAATACTCTAATCATGTAGATGATAAGAAAGATGTATTAGAGCTAGATAACTTAACGATAGATCTTGTTAATTTTTCAGTAGAGAAGAATGGGCAAAAAGTAAAGCTTACGTCAAAGGAATTTGCCATCTTAAAATTATTCGTAACAAATCGTAATCGAGTTTTTACAAAGCAGCAAATTTATCAACTGATCTGGAATGATGCTTACTATGGCGATGAAAATATTATTAATGTACATATAAGAAGATTACGCGAAAAAATTGAAGACAATCCATCCGACCCTCAATATGTTAAAACGCTTTGGGGAATTGGCTATAAATTTGAAGGATAAACAGATGATTATAATTCTATTACTCATTATTGTGTTACTCGTAGGAATAATTATTTTTCACGTGAGGGCAAAAAAACAACAAGATGCTACTATTCAATACATGCATCAAAAACTGCAAGCAATCATTGATGAACAATCGAGCGAGAAAATTTTAGTATCTACAGCTAATCAAGAATTACAGCAGCTGCTTATTGCGATGAATGGATTGCTAGACCATAATCAAAAAGTACTGGCGACACATCGAAAAATGGAAAGCTCCATGAAAAAGATGTTGGCCAATATCTCACATGATCTTAAAACACCTTTAACGGTTGTACTAGGTTATACGGAAATGCTACAGCTTAAGCAATCACTTAGTGAAGCGGAGCAGCAACGGTTGCTCACGGGCGTTCATACGAAAACATTGGAAGTATTAAAAATAATCCATACATTTTTTGACTTGGCAAAATTGGAGGCTGGGGATACAGATTATCCAATGACAAAAATTAATGTCAGTGAAATTTGCCGAAAAAATATTTTATCATTTTACGATATGGTCACCTCTATGGGGCTAGAGATAGATATTATAATACCAGATATATCCATGTATGCACTTGGTAATGAAGACGCGTTAGATAGAGTTCTGAACAATTTACTGTCAAATGCTATTGCCTACGGGGCAGCAGGAAACGTTATTGGACTAACAGTAAGAAATGATGATACTAACATTTTTATTGATGTATGGGATTGTGGTAAGGGAATTGAAGAATATCAAATTGATAATGTTTTTGAAAGAATGTATACGCTTGAGGATTCCAGAAATAAATCCTTCCAAGGTAGTGGTCTTGGCTTAACCATTACAAAACGTCTTGTAGAATTAATGGATGGCTCCATACAGCTCTCAAGTATTCCTTATGAGAAAACCATTTTTACGGTTTCATTAAAACGAATGATGTACTAAACAGTCTTGCTTGTAGAGCATTCTAATTGCTTTGCAAGCTTTTCTTCTGCACTTAAGAAATTTGTAAGAATCAAGTAATAAATTAGAGAGTTTCATTTTTTATAATAAGGATAGCTAAATTTAAGGGAGAGATCTATATGACATATATTATAAAAACGAATCAGCTTACGAAAGTGTATGAGGGAAAAGAAGTGATTTCTGCCGTCACTATGCATGTCAAAAAGGGGGAGATTTATGGCTTTTTAGGTCCTAATGGTGCTGGGAAAACCACGGTCATGAAAATGCTGACAAATCTCACGAAGCCAACGAGCGGAGACATTGAAATCTTTGGTGAAAAATTAACTGATCGATCATATGAAGTGCTGAAAAGGATGGGGACGATTATTGAATATCCCATTTTCTATGAACATTTAACAGCAAAGGAAACTTTAGAATTACATTGCGAATATATGGGCTATTATGATAAGAAAGAAATTGCTCATGTTCTAGATCTAGTGAAACTAACAAACACAGAGAAGAAGCGTGTAAAAGACTTTTCTCTTGGGATGAAACAGCGATTGGGTATCGCGCGTGCTATTATTACGAAGCCGGAATTACTTATTTTAGATGAGCCGATTAATGGACTAGATCCAGTTGGAATTAAAGAGCTTCGAGAGCTATTCAAGATGCTTTGCAAAGAGTATGGAATTACGATTATTATTTCTAGTCACATTTTGGGTGAAATTGAACAAATGGCTGATACCATTGGCGTTATTAAGAATGGAAGATTAATTACTGAAGTATCAATGAACGATATCAATCACAGTCAGACAGATTATATTGAAGTGATTGTTAACGATGGAAAAAAAGCAGCCTTTATTATAGAAAAGGAATTACATATTACTAATTTCAAGCTAATGGATGATCATGCTATTCGCATTTATGATGCGACAGCTTCCCAGAAGATGTTATCTAAAACATTGATTGAGCATGATATTGATATTGAGGGCATTAGCAAAAAAACAAGCTCATTAGAGGATTATTTCTTGAAATTAATCAATGGAGGTGTCGTTAATGCTTAATTTAATGCGCCTGGAAATGAAAAAGTATCATTTAGGTTCATATGTAAAAGGAGCTATCATCGCAAATTTTGTGATATTAGCTATTATATTTATGCTTATCTTTATCACTAAAATAGAAGGGGATCAAGATCTCAGAAATTATCAGACGGTATTTGGCATTATCGATTCGGGTGTAAGAGCAGTATTTATTATTTTTGCTAGTGTGTTAATCGCCAAATTTATTATTGGGGAATTCAAATATAAAACCATCACTGTAGCATTTATGTATCCAATCAATAGAAAAAAATTGATTGCTTCAAAGCTAGCCATTGTTATTCTTTTTACCTTTAGTGCAATTGTTTTATCGACTATTTTTGTCACAGCGATTTTTTGTGTTGTTAGTGAGAGTTTCCAATTGCTTCCGGATACATTAACGTTCTCTTTCATAATACAACGAATTCCCGTTGTGATCATGAATGCAGTTTCAGCATCATGCATCGCATTAATACCATTGTATTTCGGTATGAGAAAATACTCTATTCCGGCAACGATTGTATCATCTATCATGATTGTATCAGTCGTATCATCAAATTCGGGTAACTTCACCTTATATGATATTATCTTTATACCTATCACTTTAGCGATTATCGGTATAAGCGTGGCCTATGCATCGTTTCGTAAAATTGAGAAGATGGATATTTGAAGATAAAAAAGGGAGGGCTGAAAATGTAGGGCCTTCCATAACTTAAATGCCAGACACAGGACCAAATCAAGGTCTTTGTGTCTGGCATTTTTTTAACCAAATATCGTTTGCCATAATAAATAAAGATTTAAAGCAACTACAATTACTACGACAAACCATCCTAATATTGTGGTAACACGGTGGTTGACTAGGTTACCCATGATGTCACGTTTACTTGTAAACATAACAAGTGGTATTAGGGCAAAGGCAATACCAAAGGATAAAATAACTTGACTTAGGACAAGTGCATAGGTTGCGTTAACTCCAGATGCAATGATGACTAATGGAGGTAACATTGTAATAGCTCGGCGCAAATAAAGGGGTATTTTTCTTCTAATGAATCCCTGCATCACAACGTCACCTGCTAATGTACCCACCGAAGAGCTAGCAAGACCTGCAATAAGAAGACCAAGACCAAAGGACACTGCTGCCATTGGTCCAAGAGCATCTCTTAAACCGTTATAGGCTATATCTAAATCTTCCACTACTAATCCTTGTGTATGGAATACTGCGGCAGCAATAATTAGCATACTCATATTGATGGCGCCGGCAATAATCATCGCAATCACAATATCTATAAACTCAAAACGAAAAATACGTTTTTTTTCATTGTCATTTCGTCCAACAATACGATTCTGTGTCAACGAAGAATGTAAGTAAATAGCGTGTGGCATAACCGTTGCACCTAAAATACCTGTTGCCAGTAACAGTGAGTCTACCCCTTCAAAGTGAGGAGAGAACATCCCCATCGCTACTTCGCCCCAATTTGGTTGTGCTAAAAACGTTTGGAATGCAAAGGCTAGCACGACAATTAGCACCATACCAGAAATACCTGCTTCAAATGCCCTAAAGCCTCTGCGTTGTAATTCTAAAATAGCAAATGAGCCGACTGCTGTAATAAGCGCTGCAGGTAACATTGGAATGTTGAATAACAAATACAGCCCTAGTGCAGCCCCAATAAATTCTGCGAGATCTGTTGCGATAATGACCAATTCAGCCTGTATCCATAAAAAAATAGAAGTTTTTTTAGAAAAATGTTCACGTGCTACTTCAGGTAAATTTTTGCCAGTCGCAATACCGAGCTTTGCTGACAAAGATTGAATTAACACCGCCATTAAATTGGAAAAGGCGATTACCCAAAGAAGTAAGTATCCATATTGTGAACCTGCTGTAATATTTGTTGCGAAGTTGCCTGGATCAATATAGGCAACCGCTGCGATGAAAGCTGGACCAAGAAACGGTAAAATTCGTCGCCAGCCTGTTATTTCTCCATCTAAAACCGCCTCAGCAGACGATTTTGTCATTCGTTTGTAAACCATGTTGTTCCCTCATTTCAAAAAGTATCACATAAGAAATAAAGTTTCCTGGAGGAAAGTAATATATTGCTATTGTATAGCTTGAGCAAAAAAATGTGAAGATGTTTGCCTAATTTTTTGTAACGCAATATTCATCCTGTATTAACGGCCCGTAAAAATTCGATTGGTGAAGACTAACAATTAGTGGGGGATGAAGAAAACCCCACTGATTAAAGTTTCACTTTATGTAGTTAAAGTTATGCATGAAACCAAGTCTATCGGAGATTTTAAGTTAAGAACATTATGTTGAGGTAATACCTGTCGTCACCTTAATGAGTAGGTTCGTTTTGGTGGTAGAAGCATGTCATTTGTCTTATTCTCATCATTTTCTAATTAGACTTTCACCCCTTGTATCGTTTACGATGGAAAGAAAATGATGAGGATTGATTCGGTATGACTAATCGAATTTTAATAATAGAGGATGAGGAGAATATTGCGAGAGTCCTACAGTTAGAGCTTCAATTTGAGGGCTATGAAGCTGACATAGCGCATACAGGCACAGATGGGTTGCTTAAATACCGTGAGCAACAATGGGATTTAATCTTATTGGATATTATGCTACCTGAGATGAGTGGGCTTGATGTACTAAAGCGTATTCGTGCAACAGAATCACAGACGCCGGTAATTATGTTGACCGCAAAGAGTGAAGTTGAAGATAAGGTAAAGGGTCTGGATCTTGGAGCAAATGATTATATAACAAAGCCGTTTGATATTGAAGAGCTACTTGCTCGCATTCGAAATGCTTTAAGGTTTTCTCAAAGAAGTAACCTACAACACGATCAACTGATATTTGCTCAATTATCCATTAATGAGCAAACACGAGAGGTTATTTATTTTAGGAAAGGGGTTCAATTGACACCTCGTGAATATGATCTTCTCTTATATTTATTGAAGCATCCAAAACAGGTACTAACACGAGAGCAAATTTTAGAGGCTGTTTGGGGATACGACTATTATGGTGATACGAATGTTGTGGATGTTTATATTCGTTATGTTCGACAAAAGCTTGAAGCTGCTAATGATACACCAATTATCCAAACGGTGCGTGGTGTTGGCTATGTGCTGAAGGAGCACAAACATGAGACTTAAAACAAAAATTCATCTACTAACAACACTATTAATGCTCGTTATTTTAGTTGCAACAAATAGTGGTATTTACATTTTGTATGAGAAATTTGCTTATAACACTGAATATAAACAGCTCCAAACGAGAGCAGATGAGCTTAGTTCTGCATTAAGCCAGTTAAATGAACAGACTAACTTACAGCAAGTATTAAGAGCTTATATGCCAACAGATGGCGCTGTATATATTTATGATGGGCAGCACTTAAAAACGAAGGTTCAGGCTTCGCTTGAGATGCCTGATGTTCCGCATATTACGTTCACTATGCCAGCTATTTGGATGGATAGAACAGTTGTGCAAATAAAATTAATACAGCCAATGGAAGAAGTAGCAAATACATTAGGTTTGCTAAAAGTGATATTGGTTGTTGTAACAATCGTCGCAACAATTCCTATATTTTTAGCGAGCTTAGCGCTTAGTCGCCTTATTTTATTACCACTAGAGCGTTTAAATGAAACGATGCTAAAAAGTGCAACGACTGGCAAGTATGAAAAAATTGAAATTCCCGATAAGGGTGGGGACGAGTTAACAAACATTAATCGAACTTTTAATTTGATGATGGAGAAGCTTGAGCAGCATTATCAAAAGCAACAGCAATTTGTTTCAAATGCTTCCCATGAATTAAAAACGCCAATTACTGTGATCAAAAGTTATGCAAAATTGCTATTGCGTAGAGGATTTGACAATAAGGAGGTAGCACAGGAATCCTTACAAGCTATTGTCAATGAATCTTCGCGCATGCATGAGATGGTGCTGCAATTACTGGAGCTAGCCAAAAACAACGAGCATCTTGACATACATTTTGTAAAGTTAGAGCTCACCCCGTTCTTAAATAAGGTTGCTACGCAAATGCAGCAGGCTTATCATCGTGCATTCGTCGTTGATGCAGAAGTGCCAAACTATATTTATAGTGATGAAAAAATGCTGAAACAGCTGCTCTTTATTTTACTGGATAATGCTCGGAAATATAGTGAAAAAGAGGTTCACATACATGCGACAGAAACTGTAGACCATGTCTTAATTACTATTCAAGATTTTGGAGTGGGTATTCCAACTGAGCATGTTTCTCATTTATTCGAGCGTTTTTATCGCGTGGCGGAGGACCGTAACCGTAAAACTGGGGGCTCTGGCTTAGGGCTTGCTATTGCCCATGAGTTAGCGGGGCAGCTGGGTATTACGATTGATGTTGAAAGTACACTAGGTGAAGGCTCGAACTTTACACTACGCGTACCAAAGGAGGGGCAACTGTGAAAAAATGGCTATTGATAATGGGTGCCATCGTCCTTCTTTGTAGTGGAACGCTATGGTTTGTTCAATATCGTTTCTTTCATGTTGAGCCTCTCGACAAGACGGAGGCAATTCGACATATCGAAACAATCTACAACGGTCATGTAACACAAGCTAAAAAGCAAGGAAATGAGTATGAAATGGTATTTACACGAGATGGTATGACTTATACAGTGATGCTAGATGCAACTACACAGCAAACAAAAGATTTGAAATTGAAGGAGGCGGAAGGTCAATTACTGTTAACAGAAGCGCAAATACGACAATTTGTTGAGAAAGAGTATGGGGACATCGAAAGTGTCGTGTTAACAAATTCAATTTACACTGTGCGTGTTGAAAAAGAGGATAAACAAAAGGATCTCGCACTAGATGCCTATACAGGAGAGATCTTATCTGAAAAAAATGTTGAGCCAATTGAGCGATCTAAAGGTGTAAATGTTATTAATGAACAGCAAGCAATTAAGATTGCCCAGCAACAACTAAATGGTGAGGTGGATTCAGTTGATTATGAGGAAACTGCGGATGGTGGCTACTATTTAGTTGAAATTGAAACAAAGGATAACGAAGCTGTTTTTCAAATACATGCAGTCTCAGGAAAGATTATGTCCGTTACATGGGATGAAGAGCATTAAGTGCTTCTCATGAAATTCTAATGTTTCTCTTATTGTCCTATCATCATTGCTTGATAAGCTAAGAATAGATAGAAAAAGGAGAGATGAATATGAAAAAAATCATTTTAATCCCAGCGTTAGTCGGTGTACTTGGCGTTGGAGCTGCTATTGGCTCAACAACATTATTAACAGGTAATGCTCAAGAAAAAAGGGTATTATCAATGCAGGAAATTGAGAAAAAGGCACTGAAAATTGTCAACGGTACGGTAACTGATATTGAGTTTGACCAAGATCAATACCGCTCAGTTTATGAGGTAGAGGTGTACACTGATACTGAAGAGTTTGACTTAAAATTTGATGCTTATACAGGTGAGCTTCTAAAGCAGAAGAAGGAACGTCGAGATAAAGATGATGTGTATGACAAGAAGACTGCTTCCACTACAACAACTAAAATCACAAAAGAGCAGGCTATTGAAAAGGCCTTAACAAAGGCAAAAGGTACAGTGACTAAAGTTAAACTTGATGATGTGATTTACGAAATCGAAATCAGAAACGGACAACATGAATACGAAGTTGAGGTTGATTCATCTACAGGTGAAATTTTAGACTTTGAACAAGATATTGAGGACTAATGTGCATAAGCTATCTTAAAAGTGGGACAATACTTTTAAGATAGCTTTTTTAATTCTACGGATAATTACATACTATCCGCGAGAATATCTGTGCTTTTCACATATAACAATAAAAAATTTTCTTCTTTACTTTTTCTTAATACGAGCGTAATATGACATCATTATAAAAGTTTCAAATTTCTAAATCGCTGAAGCAACTAAACGCGGGGGACCCAATTTTTACGGATTGTTTAACAATAATCCTTGGGGTGAATCTCTTCATTTATTGAAGGGTAGGGCTACTCAGGCCCGAATCCGACAGCTAACCTCGTAAGCGTTAAGAGCAGAAAAGTTGGAGCTTGGCAGACGAATGAGCGTCTACAAGTCGTATTTAGTGATGACTTGTAGACGTTTTTTTATTCTCATTTGAAAATAGAAATAAGCCCCAGTGCACGGCACGAAAAACAGATTATGCTAAGGTGTAATCGATTTAGAAATGCGAAACATATCCCATGAAATTAGAAGGTGTTGTATATGAAATCCTCATTAAAACGTTATGTTATCGGAAAACCATTGAGATCCGATGCGTTAGGGGAACAGAAGCTTAGTAAAACAAAGGCTCTTGCCATACTATCGTCCGATGCTTTGTCATCAGTGGCGTACGGGCCTGAGCAAATTTTAATTGTACTCATGACAGTAAGTACTGTTGCCTTTTGGTATTCGCTACCAATTGCCGCTGGGGTAGTTGTGTTATTAACAGCACTTATTTTTTCGTATCGTCAAGTTATTTATGCGTATCCACATGGTGGTGGTGCATACGTAGTTTCTCGGGAAAATTTAGGTGTCAATGCCGGTCTCGTCGCTGGTGGTTCATTGCTTGTCGATTACATTTTAACCGTTGCGGTAAGTGTGTCGGCGGGGACAGATGCGATTACTTCGGCTTTTCCAAGTCTACATCCCTATAACGTGTATATCGCTGTGTTTTTTGTTATATGTTTAACGCTTTTAAACTTACGTGGTGTCACAGAATCTGCATCCATTTTAGCGTATCCAGTATATTTGTTTGTATTAGTCATGCTGATATTAATTGGAGTAGGGATTTATAACGTAGTAACGGGGCAAGTTCCAGCAGAGTTGCATCCAAAAGTTGGTACACCGGTTGCAGGGATTAGTCTTTTTATATTATTAAAGGCATTTGCATCAGGAAGCTCGGCTTTGACTGGTGTTGAAGCCATTTCAAATGCTATTCCTAATTTTAAAGATCCAGGACCAAAAAATGCGTCTAAAACGTTACTTGCGATGGGCGGTATTTTAGCAGTACTATTTATCGGTATTGTAAGTTTAGCTTATTTTTATGGAGTTGCTCCAAGTGCAAAAGAAACAGTTGTTTCACAAATTGCGGAGGCGAGTGTAGGTCGTAATTTCTTTTACTATATAGTGCAAGGAACAACAGCAATGATTTTAGTACTCGCTGCAAATACAGGTTATTCAGCCTTCCCTTTATTAGCAGTCAATTTATCGAAGGACCGTTTTATTCCAAGAATATTCGAAGTTCGTGGGGATCGTCTCGGTTATTCAAATGGAATCTTGATGCTTGGTTTAGCTGCCATTGTCTTAATCATTTTATTTGGTGGGGCAACAGAGCATTTAATTCCACTTTATGCAGTTGGCGTTTTTATTCCGTTTACGTTAGCGCAGGCTGGAATGATGCGAAAATGGTGGCGTGAAAAGCCAAAAGGTTGGGGTGCAAAATTTGCAATAAATACGATCGGGGCGGTTATTTCCTTTGTTGTCGCTATGATGTTTTTTGTGACGAAATTACCTCAAGTATGGCCAGTATTTATCTTCTTACCAATAATTATTTTGACGTTCCATCGCATTAAACAACATTATCAGGCAGTTGGTGAACAGTTAAGATTAAATAATGAGGAACTACCTGATGTTGAAGGAAATGTTTTCATTGTCCCTGTGGCTGGTATTACGAAAGTAGTCGAAAACACTTTACATTACACACGTTCATTAAAGGTTGACAAAATTATTGCCTTTTATGTTGCCTTCGATCAAGCTGACGCAAAAGCTTTTGAAGAGAAATGGAAAGCTTGGCAGCCAGATGTACGGCTTGTAACATACTATTCACCATATCGAAGTATTACGCAGCCATTGATGAAATTTATTGGTAAGGTTGAACATCAATGCGAGAAAACAGGACATCGAGTAACAGTTGTTATTCCACAGTTTATACCCAAAAAAGGGTGGCATCATATGTTACACAATCAATCGAGTCTATTAATTCGTGCTACGCTGTTATTTAACAAAAATGTCGTTATTATGACAGTGCCTTTCCATTTATTAAAATAATGACTAGCATGCTGGAAAATTGTCTGATATAATCAGTACGTTGATTGTAAAACACGAACATTTGCAATTAAAATTCATCGGAATGCCAGTAAATTCCGAAAAATCAATCTTTATTCAGTAAGTCATATAGGCACAAGCCGAATGAAATGCTGATTTAAATAATTGCTATGTATTACAGCTTCATACTGTTTCACTCATATAATGGCGAGAATATGGCTCGCAAGTTTCTACCGATTTACCGTAAATAAATCGACTATGGGTAGCAATGCTTTAGGAGATCTCATATAAGATGATGACTTTTTCTATTTGTTTCGACGTTTTTACGCTGAATGCTTTGCTCCACTCATAGATGAATGGATCAAGGTATTCGGCGTTTTTTATTACTTGAAAAGAGCATTTCTTCTGAGATAACGCCTTCGTGACATCAATATCGTGTGGCCCAGAGGCAACTTGGCGCTCGCCTGTAACGGACTGTTATTTGCTCATAAAAACTTATTACTATAAGAAAGAAGGATAAAAAGGACATGAAGTTATTACACGATAAAATTTTGCGAGAAGGTAAAGTATTATCTTCATCTGTATTAAAAGTAGATTCATTTTTAAATCATCAAATCGACCCAATGCTTATGAAGGAAATTGGCCATGAGTTTGCCAATCGTTTCTCGGATCAGGTCATTACAAAAATATTAACGATCGAATCTTCGGGTATCGCACCATCTGTTATGCTAGGGCTTGAAATCGGTGCTCCTGTAGTGTTTGCGCGTAAACATAAATCTTTAACACTATCAGATAATCTTTTTTCTTCAAAAGTACATTCTTTCACAAAAAATGAAACAAATGATATTTCAGTATCACGTAGTTTCTTAAATGAAGATGATAATGTCCTAATTATTGATGATTTCTTAGCTAATGGAGAAGCTGTCAAAGGTTTGCTGGATATTGCAGCACAAGCTGGTGCAAATGTTGTGGGTGTCGGCATTGTTATTGAAAAAGGCTTCCAAGATGGCGGGAAATTATTACGTGAGCAAGGTGTTCGTGTAGAATCATTAGCGATTGTAGATTCTCTTGAGGATGGCAAAGTAACGTTTGCTCCGGAGGCTAATGCGTGATGAATACTGATCAATTATGCCTCGGCATAATTGCGTCCGGAAGCTTTAACTTCTTTCAGCATGCGTTTGGACACCTGCTGAAAAGTAGTTTAAATCTGCATTCATTACATCACCTATAGAGGAGGGAAACTTTTGCTGAAAGAAGTTAAATCGACTGCGCTAGCGATTCAACATTTACTTGCGATGTATGCAGGAGCCATTTTAGTGCCATTGATTATCGGTGGGGCAATCGGCTTTGATTCAACACAAATGACGTATTTAGTAGCGATTGACATTATGATGTGTGGGATCGCAACACTTTTACAAGTTTATTCGGGTAAATTTATCGGTATTGGTTTGCCAGTAGTACTAGGCTGTACATTTACAGCAGTAAGTCCAATTATTGCAATCGGTACAAATCCTGAGCAAGGTATTACAGATATTTATGGTTCTATTATTGCATCAGGTATAATCATTATGATTATTGCAGGCTTCTTCGGAAAGCTAGTAAAATTCTTCCCACCTGTTGTGACAGGTTCGGTCGTGTCGATTATCGGTATCTCTTTATTACCAGTAGCTTTAAACAATATGGCGGGTGGACCAGATGCAAAAGATTTTGCATCAGGCTCGAATGTAGCTTTAGCGTTTATTACACTCGTTATTATTTTAGTAGTTTATCGTTTCTCTACAGGTTTCGTCCGCGCAATCTCTATTTTAATCGGTTTAGTTGTTGGGACAATCTTAGGTGCATTCATGGGTAAAGTTGACTTTAGCCCAGTTTCAGAAGCTGATGCATTGCACATGGTTCAGCCATTCTATTTCGGCATGCCAACATTTGATGCTACTGCAATTATTACAATGACCCTTGTAGGAATGGTTTCTTTAGTGGAATCAACAGGAGTCTATTTTGCGCTAAGTGATATTTGTAATAAAAAATTAGAATCAAAAGAATTAGCTCGTGGGTATCGTTCAGAAGGTCTTGCTTCTGTAATCGGCGGGATTTTCAATGCCTTCCCATATACAACATTCTCACAAAACGTAGGACTTACGCGTATGTCAGGCGTCAAAGATCGTAAAGTCATTTACATCACAGGTGGATTACTAGTAGCACTTGGCTTCCTACCAAAAATCGCAGCATTAACAACAATCATTCCAATACCAGTACTTGGTGCGGCAATGCTAGCGATGTTCGGTATGGTTATTACACAAGGTATGGGTATGCTAGTACCTGTTATGAATGAATCAGCAGAAAATGCCATGATTGCTGCAATTGCAGTCAGCCTAGGTGTCGGCGTATCGGTTGTTCCGGGCATTTTCGAATCGCTACCAGAAAGCGTTTCTCTTCTAACATCTAACGGTATCGTCTGTGGTTCTGTCACAGCAATTATTCTTAATATTTTATTCAACATGATTGGGCCAAAGCATAAGGAAGACCCGATGCATGGAGAAGTTTAAAGGAATAAATTAAATAACATTCATATTTGATGAAAAGAACGTTGTCACCTACTTTTATCTATTGATTTAGATTTGAGGAGGTGGCATTTTTTTATGCGGAAAAAGGGGTACCTATTGAGGAATGATACAAATGATGATACTGAATCACTTACTCTCTCAGCAGGCTTATGACTACTCAAAAGTAAATGAAAAGAAAGGGACGTTATTAACTAAGGATGAAATGCAAAGGTTATTTTAAATACCTGATCAAAAATATTATCCTCAGTAGCGTGATTTTGTGTTGTTTCATGTACTCTACGATAGTTCGTTGCGAATTTCCGAAGCGATCAATCTTGATGTAATGGATATAGACTTACGATGAAACAGATCATTCTTCTAGCAGAGAAGGCGAAGGACAAAAGATATAGGACTTAATAAAGACTGATATAATAAATAGATTGCCGTGTATAAAAATTTAAGGGAGGGATGTATAATGGAAAACCTTGAAGATCTTTTGCCAAGACATAAATTTGATAATGATAGAGTAGCGATGATTAAAAAAATGGATAGAGATAAAATATTGCCTTTACTGCCTAACCTCCTCGAATGGATTCAAGATATGAATTGGCCAGTGGCACCAAGCGTATTAGAATTACTTTTAACTTTTCCAGAAGATATTGTCCCACATGTGCAAGGTGTTTTATCTTCAAATGATGATAGCTGGAAGTGGTTTATTTTAAAATTTTTAGTTATTGAATTGCCGGTGGAGTCAAGAGTTCAATTTAGAGAGTATTTAACAAGGGTGGCTGAAACACCTACACATAATGAACTCGCAGAAGAACTTGATGAAATCGCAAAAGAGATTTTGGAAACAATCTAAAAAAATACCATGGGGGTGCTTGAAGAAGATTCAAACAGCTTTATATTCACTTTACAGAAACAAGAATTTAAATATGTACATTCCTGCTTGAATAAAGATGTACAAAAAGGCACCTCTATTTCATACTAATTCCGAGGTGTTAGTATGCATATTCAACTAGAGATTGAGACAGAATTTAAAATTAATAGTCTTTCAGATTTAGCAAACTTTAAACAAGTAATGGAATAACCTAGCGACTTTGAAAGTGTTCTTCAAAAGGGATTGGTGAAGAATACCTTGAGGAGAAGTAGCGGTATATAGAGCATAATAAAAGGACTTGCATATATGAACATCAATCATAAACGCAAGTCTTGGAAGTTAGTCACAAGGACAATTAATGCAGATATAGTCGTATTAGAAAATGTATTTTTTACAGTAGGAAATTCAAATCTATGGGCGATATGGGTAAACTCCTAATGGTACCCCATTTAGAAACTATTTGTTTACTACAAATGTTTCCCAACCATCATATTCTCCTTCGTATTTTTCTGAAATCTCTACTAAAAGGTCCGTTACTTCATTTATTGAATTCAAATCAACAGAATCAGTTCTATAAATAGCAAGCGAATATTTTCCTTGTTCATTCATTTCGGTTGATTCTTCCTCTACGGAAAACCCTTCTTTTTTAATTGCCTTTACAAAATCTCCAAGCATTTTGGTATTTTCGAAGTATAACCAATGATCAACTTTACGAGCTACCTCCAATTCATCCCCTGTTTTTTCTAATTGATCAACTACTGAACGGTTCCCCATATGCTGTTGTTGATATTGATTAGGGTATAAATAGTTAAAATAAAATTCCCAATTTTCATCCTCTTCGATACTGAAAACTTCAAATTCGTAACCAGTTGATTTAATGAGGAGGCCAGCAGCCTCGATTAAATCCTTTTGTTTTTCTTGATTTGAATAGAAAATAATGTCCCTTGTCCCATCTGTTGTAATTCTACCAACGTTAATAATGTGGTTAAGACCTACAACTTCCTTCAAGGAAACTTCAATTTCATTTATTTTCTTAGCCTCGGACCCTATTGGAAATCCATTTTTATTCGGGTCTTTTATTTTAAGTTTGACGGCTATAGCGTGATTGTACTCTTCGGTGTCGATTTCTTGCCATACATCCATATCTAAAGCAATTGAAGCTATTTTTTCATCAATATAATCTAAGTATACATCCCAATGTTTTGACATTATTAAATCCCCCTAATAAAATCATTTATTTCAATATAACGGAATAAATATAACAGTTTTCCATAATTAATTCAAACAAGGATGTATATGACTTTATTTAGTTTGTTACCAAAAGTTTTGTATGACATTTGCCTTGTATATAGGTTGATCTTCGTTCCGGTTGGGCGACTCCAGGAAAGCGATTAGTAGGAAATCAACCACATGTTATGGTGATGAGCCCTTTATTTAACATTATTGGACCGAAGAATAGGGAATCTATAAAATAGAAACATTTTACTAGAATGCAAATCAATATATCGACATACATTTATAGATATAAAACTACTTCTGAAAGGTCTCTTACAAATGCAAAGTATATTTTTGATTTTAATACTTCAATTGGTTTATGTACCTTTTTTAACGTTACGGACAATATTTTTAGTAAAGAATATTACTTTCCTTGCTGCTATATTCGGTATGCTGGAAATGTTAGTGTATGTATTTGGTCTTTCACTTGTTTTTAGTGGAAAACAAAGTATGTTAGCCATGGTTGTCTATGCAGTTGGTTTTGGTCTAGGTATTTTCCTAGGTGCCAAAATTGAACGAAAACTGGCGATCGGCTATGTCTTTACGACGATTAATACGCAGAATAAAAACGAAGAGCTCGTGAATTTCCTTCGTAATGAAGGCTTTGCAGTGACTATTTATATTGGGGAAGGTCGAGATAGCAATCGTTATAAATACGAAATATTAACAAAGAGAAATCGTGAGGTGGAGTTGTTCCAAATTGTAGAGCAATTTGAACCGAATGCGTTTATTATTTCATATGAGCCTAAATCATTCAAAGGTGGATTTTTGCTCAATCGAATGAAGGTAAAGCAAAAATAAAAAGGACTTCCGCTTTATGGCAGAAGTCCTTTGTTCTTTCCGCAGATCAATTAAAACGCTCTTTGACCAACTCTTTAAACAACTCGAAATCCGAGTAGACAATTTCTTTGTAGCTCATGGCATGTAAAACGGTGCCTTCAGCAAATACGTTACGTTCCTTGCCGATAACTTTTAATATTTCTTCTTCACTATGGTAGGTGAAAATTTGGGAGTAGTCGATATCGGCACGTGCATGGTTTTTGGCAGCGATTTGTCCCATCGTCGATGTTGTTACAAAATAATCCTCTACATCTTTGTAGTTTTTAGGCTTAACCTTTTTCTTATAAGGAGAACGCTCTCGAATATAGTATTCTTGTCCATCCATCGTGACATATGCTAAATGAGGGTCCTCTAAATGATGCATTGCCTTTTGAGTACCTACTACACGTGCTCCTTGGTGCTCATAAGCTTCCCAAAATGTCTCATTATATGGAAGGAAATATGCGGGGATTGCCGTGCGCACTTCTTTCATTTCCAGCACTAAATCGTTTACCCCTTGTGCATTTAATTCGCCCTCTACTAAAATATAATAGCGTTTTAAGCCAATGGATGCTGTCCCCGAGCCGTATTTAATGGCTATATCTTTAATCTTATAGTTAGGTAGCACAGTAGAGATTGCGGCATATTCTTCTGGAGTGACAGGTTGTACTTCTTCATTCCATAAGAAAACACGCTGTTCTTCATCGTTAATGTAAGTTATATTCTCTATAAGATGAGAGCTTTGACGTTTCTCTAGCTTTTTTAAAACCTTTTTGATTGGTCCTTTTGTATTGTCTTTTGTAAATGTTAGTGTCAGCGGATCATCCTGTTTACGCTGAAATCGTTTTAATTGATCGACATAGCTTTGTAGGAAATGGTGAATGGCTGTTTCCTGAGTATCATTATCTAATCCTTGCTCCTCAAGGTATAAGGCGATACTAACACTCATGCGAATAACATCATATAGGTAAGAGCCGACATAGCCTTCATCAAAATCATTAATATCGAAAACAATGGCGCCTTTTTCGTTTTGAAATGCACCGAAGTTGTCCATATGCATATCTCCTTGTATCCAAGTAGGCATTGCATCAGATGTATGGAAAATAGAAGGGGATTTCGTTACATCAAAATAAAATAAATAGGCACTTCCACGGAAAAAGCGGAAAGGGCTATCTAGCATTGTGCGATACTTTTCTATACGCTGTTCATCAGTTAATCCCATAAGTTGACCATCAAATTCCTCAAAAATCGTCTCTAATAGTGTTCTTCTTAAAATCGTTCGTGTGTCTTTCACTCGTTCTAATAAGTTATATTCCATAGTATATTCTCCCTTCTTTTATCTAGTAATTTTACATTAAATATACGGAAAATACAGGAATAAGGTTTCACCAATGACCAATAGAGCTTTAGAGAAATTTATCGAGCGAATTCGATAAAAAAAGTAGGATTGACTTTTGATCAATTCGTATTTGATAACATGTTCGTTTTCCTATTTTCATATTATAAGTACATGCTCAGTCTCGGAGGGGGGTTGTATGTATTTTTTTACGAAAGGCTTGGTCATTCTTATAGGGAGTACCGCGGTATCATTGGGAATTAATTTATTCTTAACGCCCTATCAAATTTTGGATGGGGGAGTTGTAGGGATAGCGCTTATTTTACACTATTTGTATAATCTTAAAATAGGTTTAATGATCATCATAATTAGTATTCCGGTATTTATCATTGCCTGGTATAAATACAGAGCATATTTTTACAATAGTATTCACGGATTAATTGCATCATCTCTTATTATTGACTTACTAAAGCCCATTCGGAATCTTGTTCAAATCGAAGCTATTTATAGTGCCATACTTGGAGGGATACTAATGGGTTTTGGTATTGGCTTGATGCTTAGATTTCAGACAAGCACTGGTGGCACAGATTTGATTGCACAGTTTTTATGTGATAAAACAGGGGTTAATGTTGGGATGCTTATTTTTATAATTGATTCTATCGTCATTGTGGTAGGGAGTCTGCTTATATCCTCCAGTACATTACTGTTTTCAATTATTACAGTTTTGGTAGTAGGGATTACTACCAGTATCATGACTAGTCATGCATAAAAAATAGTTTCAGCATGACTGAAACTATTTTGAAATCCGTTATCGAGAGCTCTTCACCATTCGTTTTTTAGGATGTGCAGGTTTTACTTCTGCAATTAATATAGCAAGTAGAATCAGTACTGCCCCTATAACCATGCGACTTGTTAATACTTCATGTAAGAATATAACGGATAGTACCATGCCGAAAAATGATTCTGTCGACAGGATAATAGCTGCCTTTGTAGCAGACGTATATTGATTCGCAACATTTTGAAAAAGATAGGCAAGAGTAGTTGAAAAAATTGCTAAATAAACGATTGAATAAATTGCTTCTTTTTCAAGGCTGGTTGGGATGTCGCCTTGGCTGACAACGACCAAGACACCTAAAAATGCTGCTGTGATAAATTGAATAATCGTAAGGGCAATGGCATCTTCCTTTTGTACAAAAAGGTTTGTACAAAAAATATCAAAAGCAAAGGCGACAGCACAAGCTAAGGAAAGTGCATCTCCTATATTCATTGTCAGTGAGCCCTGTAATGATAAAAAACCGATTCCAACAATAGCTATAATTGAACCGATAATCTCATAGCCATCTATACGACGCTTGTAAACAGCAAACGCAATTAATGGCACAATAATGACATTTACAGCGGTTAAAAAAGCATTTTTAGATGGCGTTGTATATTGTAACCCTACTGTCTGAAGGGCAAAGGCAATATACAGAATGGTCCCTAACAACATTCCTTTCCAAATAACTGATTTTGAAGCTCTTTTTAATCTATATCCAAATAAAACGATGAGTATAATTGCAGCTAATAAAAATCTGCCTGCCATCACTTGATAAGCTGTTAAATATTCCAATGCGATAGCCGTTATTACAAATCCGCTACCCCAAACGATTGCAGTAACTAATAGCATACCATCAGCTATGTATTGTTTCATCATTCCTCCTCCTAACTTCATTAGGATAACATGTGGTGGAAGAAAATAATTTGATTTTAATTCTAAATATTCAGGCGTTTTTTTGTACTTATTCCAAAGCTATCATTCAACATTCATTTTGCTATGTAATAAGTACAATTTAACGGCTGCAGCTATACGTTCATAAAAAACATAATCATTCTCTAAAGGTGCTACTAGTTGACGTATTTTCGATAAACGATAACGGATTGTGTTTGGATGGCAAAAATGAGCAACAGCTACTTCCTTAATATTTCCTTGTTTTACAACATAGGTGATGGCTGTTTTCATTAAATCTGGATCAACTTTTTCCTCAAGGAGGGGACCAAGATAGCGATTGACATAGTCCATAGCAAATTTAGGGTCCTTACGATGCAATTCAATTAACAAACAATCAGAAGCAAGGTTTTCATAATGACAGATAGGAGCTGTTTCAATTTCAGCCATGATACGTGCATAGAAGGCTTCCCGAACAGCGAAAGGGAGTTCTGTTTGTGTTAAGTGACAACGACTATAGCCAAAGGTCAATGAATCAGTTGAAATGGTATACATGGTTAACCATTCATTGAGAAGTTTTTCAAATTGAAATTGCTGCGATGGATGGGTCATTAAAATAAAGAGGCTCTTTTTATAGGTACAAATCATACCAGATTTCAAGAGAGGCTCTAAGTGAAATAGAGATTGCATCCATTGGCTATTTGTATGCTCTTGCATTTGGATATTAGCAACAAATACATATTTTTCAAAGGGCTTATTGATTTGCTGTAAAATGGACTTTATTTGTTCATCTGTTACATCCTCTTCCATTAGACGTCGCATAATCGTTTCTAAAAAGAATGAATAATCCTGTGTTTTTGCATAGGCCATCGTTTCTAAAATAATCTTTTCAAAAAATTCATCTCCGCCAAATCGCAATATCGGAAAATTTTGCTCATCTGCATACACTAGAATTTCCTCTGGCAAATCCTCATAGATGACAGGCTTATAAGCTAAAGCACTTGCCCCTAGCTCAATAAGATTTTTCACGGCATTCCATAAATATTCTGGCTTTTGCTTTGCGAATAATAAACTGCTTAGAACAACACTATTCGGTGTGAAAATCGTTTCTCTCACAGTATGAATATCGGGTGAAAATTCAAAGTCTAGAATTTCTACATTTTGAACGGGTTTATGTAAACCATTGCGACCAGCAACGACAGTAAAATCCTTTGTTATAGGCAGTTGTAAAAAATTCTCTACGTTCATGAGGATATCAGGCAACCTTTCTTATAATTGAGTTTCTAATCTTATTATAAAAGTACTTGTCAGTAAAATACCATTAGTATCGCTGATAAAGCGGTCAAAATCGCTGATAAACTGGTCAGTCCGCTGATAAAGCACAGCGAATCGCTGATAAATTGGTCAGAGCGCTGATAAAAGCCCTCGAATCGCTGATAAACCGGTGAAAATTGCTGATAAGGCAGCCGAATCGCTGATAAACCGGTCGAAGTCGCTGATAAGGCAGCCGAATCGCTGATAAACCAGTCAAGAACGCTGATAAAATATACCGAATCGCTGATAAACCAGCCGAAATCGCTGATAAAACCCCCCGAATCGCTGATAAACTAGTCAAAATCGCTGATAAAAGCCCTCGAATCGCTGATAAACCGGTGAAAATTGCTGATAAGGCAGCCGAATCGCTGATAAACCAGTCAAGAACGCTGATAAAATATACCGAATCGCTGATAAACCCCCCCGAATCGCTGATAAACTAGTCAAAATCGCTGATAAAAGCCCTCGAATCGCTGATAAACCGGTGAAAATCGTTGATAAAGCCCACCAAACCGCTGATAAACCAACCAACATCGCTAATAAACCAACCAATCTCCAATAACCTTTGCTTGAACTACCTTCTCCACATCCAGAATGTATACCACTCTACCAAGTGATCAAAAAAGATTATTTTTATACACAATTGAAAAGGAAATCTAGTGCTAGAGCCACCTATTTTTACATGTTATTCACAGTATATTTACAATACAAGCGTACAATAGATCATAATAACCAAATTAAGAGGTGCCAGAATGGAGTCTGTTGTGAGACAAAGCAAAAAAACAAGTAATTTTTTTTCTTATTTCAAGCATTTATATGGGCAGCATCAAAACAATACTTTATATATAAAACGGTTAAAATCGTTGAAGCAAATTATTCAGGACAAGAATTTGCATACATATTTTCAGCCTATCGTCGATTTACAGACGAGGCAAACGGTGGGCTTTGAGGCACTGAATCGTCCAGAGCCTTCAGAATTGTTTAATAGTGTAGATCAGTTTTATGAATTTGTTGGGCAAACGGACTGCGTGTTTTTATTTGAATGCTTTTGTCGAAACCTTTCATTACAACGTTTCAAAGAACGACTGCACGAAGATTTAGTCAATAGAGACTTTATAGTATTTGTTAATATACATCCTAATGTCTTACTAGATAAGAACTACCATAGTGGTGAAACCTTACAATTATTAATGGAGCTTGGTATTAAACCACAGCAGGTAGTATTTGAGCTAACTGAACGCAGTGCCGTGGTAGATTTTGTGGAGTTTGAACGTGTCTTATCACATTATCGTTCACAAGGTTATCGAATTGCAGTGGATGATGTGGGTTCAGGCTACAATAGCTTGAAAACTCTTATTTATTTAAAACCAGAATTTATTAAACTAGACCGTTCTTTAATACAATTTATAGATAAAAACAGCGAACAACAGCAGCTTGTCACATTGCTCATGAGATACGCAGAGCAAGCTGAGACAAAAATTATTGCTGAGGGTATTGAACGACAGGAAGAACTGAATTATTTACATAATATTGGTATTCACTATGCACAAGGTTATGCGATAGGGAAACCCGCAAAGGAAATACATTTGGGGAAAATAAGGATGGATGACCATGAAAATAGGAGAAGTCATAGAAAGTGTTCCTTGTATTGATGAATTTGTGAAAAATAAAGAAGTAGATTTGCTTTTTACAAACGATCCGTCATTACGTAGTGTTGTTGTTGTTCGAGATGATAAACCAATTGGGCATATTACACGTACGCATTTCTATGAAAAAATTGGTACACGCTATGGCTATAATTTATTTATGGGGCGGCAAAATCAACTTATTATGAAAGAGAATCCTTTAATTATAGATCGTCATACATCTATAACGGAAGTCAGCACGGAAGCAATGCGGCGACGACCAGAGGACTTATATGATGATGTAATTGTAACAAGAAATGGCTTATATTATGGTGTCGTAAGTATTCGGGAACTACTGTTAAAGCTTGTAGACACACAAGTAGCTATTGCAAGCTTTTTGAATCCGTTAAGCAGTCTCCCTGGCAATAAATTAATTGATGAAAAACTTGAGGAAGCATTACAGCTATCGCAATATAGTTTAATATATTTTGATTTAGATCATTTTAAATCCTACAATGACACGTATGGTTTTAATAAAGGGGATAAAATTTTACTGTATTTAACAGACATTTTGAAAAGAAATATAGTTGGTACAGAAGAATTTTTAGGGCATATTGGTGGAGATGATTTCGTTGCTATTCTGCCGCATTATGAGGCTAACCCGATCTGTCAAAGAATTATTGATGAGTTTGATGCATCCATTTTGAACTTTTATGAGCTAGAAGATTTAGCGCAATTACAGATTCATAATAGGGCTGGTACACTTGAGCCTTTCGCATGTACGTCATTGTCCATCGCGATGATCACTAATCAATATCAACAATTTGAATCTGTTGATCAATTGTCAGATGCAGTAACGCGTGTAAAAAAACAATGTAAAAAAATTTCGGGAAGCTGTTACCTAGTTAATGATAATGAAAAAGAAACCTATCTCGTTCATTAAACGAAGTAGGTTTTTTAACTTTTATATAAGTATTCCACAAAAGTAATCTCCACATCTGCCACTTACATATTGTCACCAATTCTAGGGTTGTTGACTAAAATATTTATAAGACAGAAACGATCCTCATTAAAGTCGACAATTACGAATTTTACTCCGTTCCTCGTGAAAAAATCACTCTCTTAATTAGTAAAAAAGGTTCAATACTAAACTAAATTTACAGGCGTTGATTAGGGAAAAATAGGTTTATTATTGAGCGATAAAAGGATTTTTTGTGATTCATCACCAAAAGTTGTGGATGACAATTTTGGAATGTACGTTCTGTATATTAGTTGATTGAAGTGGAGACTGGGCGACTTCTTGGGGATCAGCGTCACAGATGAGACCATGGAGCGAGCAACGCGAGTGAAGCGGCTCATCGGACGCCCCCAGGAAGCTCTGCTCTGTGCGAAAGCGAAGCGACAGCAACAACAAAGCGCCCAGTCGGAACGGAAATCAACCACACGTTATGGTGATGAGCCATAAAAATGGCTAATAACCCACACTTGTTAAATTTATTATATTCCGTTTTTAGGGCATAAATAAAAGACATAAACAGCTTTCGTTTTAAAAAAATATTAATTCGAATAAAACATACTTGAATTATAGGGATTATAGGTATATAATTCGATTTACATTATAAAAACTGGTTAGGGGGCTTTCCATTGTCTACATTACAAATCATTCTTAACGTAGCCGTATTACTCGTGTTCGTTGGGATTTTATATTTTATGAATAAAAAGCACGTTAAGTTTTCAACTCGTGTTTTTGCTGCTCTAGGCTTAGGGATTGTACTTGGTCTTGGACTACATTTAATTTATGGTATTGATTCTGAGGTTTTAGCAAAAACAACAAGTTGGTACAATATTATTGGTACTGGTTATGTTAAATTGCTACAAATGGTTGCCATGCCATTAATTTTTATTTCAATCTTAATAGCCTTTACAAAAATGACGGTTGGTAAAAACTTTGGGAAAATGGCAGCTCTTATTTTAGCGATTTTAATCGGTACAACTGCTGTTGCAGCTGGTGTTGGTATTCTTTCAGCAACAGTATTCGATTTAGATGCTTCTCACATTATACAAGGTGCTGCAGAAACTGAGCGTGGAGCATATTTAGAGGAAAAAACTTCTGGATTAACTGCGCCAGATTTACCAACGCAAATTATCGAGTTATTCCCAGCAAACCCATTCTTAGATTTAACAGGTGCTCGTTCTACATCAACAATTGCTGTTGTTATTTTCTCAGCGTTCTTAGGTTTTGCGTACTTACGTGTAGCGCGTAAAGATAAAGACACTGCTGCTACTATTAAAAAGGGCTTGGATGCAATCTATGCATTAGTAATGGGTGTTGTAACAATTGTCTTACGTTTAACACCATATGGTATTTTAGCCATTATGGCACGTACAGTGGCAACTTCTGATTTCGGGGCAATCTACAATTTAGGTAAGTTTGTCATTGCGTCTTATGTAGCGTTATTTATTGTGTTATTAGTACACTTATTAATTATTACATTAAGTGGTTTAAATCCATTTACGTATTTAAAAAAATCTGCAGAAACATTATTGTTCGCTTTCACTTCACGTTCAAGTGCAGGTACTTTACCGATGAATATTAAAACACAAACAGGTCGTCTTGGTGTACCTGAGGGTATCGCGAACTTCTCAGGTTCGTTTGGTTTATCTATTGGTCAAAATGGCTGTGCTGGTGTTTATCCTGCGATGCTAGCGGTTATGATTGCACCTACAGTAGGTATTAATCCGCTTGATCCAGTGTTCATCATTACTGTTATTGCAGTCGTAGCGATTAGTTCATTTGGTGTAGCTGGTGTTGGGGGTGGTGCAACATTCGCAGCGATTCTTGTATTATCAGCGCTTGATTTACCGATTGCACTTGCGGGTGTATTAATCTCTGTTGAGCCATTAATCGACATGGGCCGTACTGCTCTTAATGTAAGTGGTTCAATGACGGCTGGTTTGACAACAGCACGTGTCACAAAAGAATTGGACACAGAAATGTACAACAATAAAGAATTAGGTGCTCAAGTAGCGGACCTATAAAATGAAGCTTTTCATCAGGAGGGGTTATCTTCATCCCACGCTGATTATTAATCTTCGCTGATCGGATAAAAAATAAAGTGGCTGGGACAAAACTGGCCAAAACCTAAAAAGCGCGAGAAATCAATTTAGAAACGTTGATTTCTCGCGCTTTTTTGATGTTAAATATAGTGTTTCATGGAGGTAGATGTCGATATTTTTCGAAAGTTGGGTGATAAATCGAAAAAGTTGGTCAATAAATCGAAAAAGTTAGTCTATAAAAGTTCTCAAGGCAGTAAATCTCCGGAAATATACTGCCATTAACAGAGAAATAGGGTAAAGAAAAAAGAGAAATCAAACAGCATCGATTTCTCTTTTTTCTTTACTATCAGCTAGTTTTGTCCCAGCCTCTTTGAATGCCCGCTTTCCCTTTATATTATTTTTACATAAAAATCTTTACCGTTCATAAGCTCGGTAAGCTCAATGCTGTAATTTGTTTTATAGTAATCGTAGATATTACGTGCTAACCCGGAGTGTCCATTTAAATATGTTCCCTTGTTAATCTCTTTACGTGGATTGTGGAAATCAAAATACAAGCGTGAATCGTCAGACATTGTATCTAAAATAGCTTTAAATTCTTGTTCTTCAATTTGAATCCCGCGTGTATATCTGCATTCTCTGCGGTACGTATCGTGAGAAACATTCACCGGCGAAGGCTCAAGAATCATTTCGATTTTTTTATTCAAAATGTTAACAGCTCCTTTTAGGATATTAGCTACAAAGGGTAGTGAAGCAACAAGCGAAGTGCTTAGATAAACGCTTCCAACTGCATATGTCTACTTATTCTAGTATATAATTACCAGAAAATTATAGCAATATTTCTCACCAATCTTGTTGCTGCATTTCCTCTGCAATAACTTGTAAATCATAAGCCGTAATCATTAAAATTGTATAGTCGTGTGTTTCCGTATATTTTTCTGCTAGACGCTTCATATACTTCGGGGAGCCTTCATTTTCTTCGTCATAAACTAGCAGTAGAGCATCTGTATTTTGAATAATGAATTTGTCTTTTTCGATAAATTGCCACGGCGCCTCGTATGGCTTTTTCGTTACACTAGTGACAAAGTCTGCTTGAGCTACTAATGATTGATACTTTTCTTTTTTAGGATCTTGCCAGTTTTTTTCTTGCTCTAAAAAAGGAGTGATCACAGCATATTTTAAATGGGGAAATTCTTTTTTTAACATCAGAACAACCTCAGCACCCCACGATTCTACACCTTGCTGCCCGCTAATAATTACCCATTCTAACCCTTCATCAACCAGAATACGTAGACGTTCTTCGAGTGCTTTTTTGATGATGGCAATGCCAGGATGCTTGTCATTGAAAATTCCTAGTTCATGTGGTCTATAGCCAGTGATAATAATGCGCTGTAACAACAAAACGCCCCCTAAGCTGTATATTATGTAGTACTAGTATACAGTAGGGGGCAGGTGAAAACGAATTCCAATATGTTGTATAGGTGTTCCCAAGTTGAGTGAAGTATTAGCTTATTAAAATGCAAATAGTGTTAAGACTGCAGCTACAGCAGCACAGATGCCTAAAAACCACCATGTGTCTGTAAAATCCTCTTTGGAGTCACTATCCATGTATAGTACTTCCTTTCTGTTTGATTTTAAGCTGTCCGTTCCAAGACCAATTCGTCCAAACTCGCAGTACAGTTTCAAATGGTCCGCGTTTAAATCTCTTTAAATAGGCAAGGCTGAAAACACATTGTAAGCTATACAAAACGATTCCAAATAAAATACCGCCGAACACGCCTAGCTTGCCGAATAAGCCTAGACCATATCCGTAAAATACTGTTGTACAAATGATCGTTTGCATTAGATAATTGGTTAATGATAGTTTACCGACACTCTCGAAAGCAGGAGCTAGCAGTTGTACTGGGCGAGTTTTATATAATAAAGCTGCAAGGCAGACATAGCCAACTGACAGTAGCTGAGAACCACCCATCATCAACATGCCAGAAAAGTTACTTTCTATAAAACTTAAACTTTTACAAGCTAGCCCTATTGGAACGAGCAAGGCACCTAACTTATACCATTTCTTTTCGTCCTCCATATTTACAAAAGCTTGTTTTTTAGCGAGCCCCATACCGAAGAGGAATAATGAAGCAAAAAATACTGGTGCAATAATGAGAAGAATGAATATGAAAGCAGGATCATCCATTCCAGGAGGGAGAACATTTGAACGAAAATCCTGTATTTCTAAATAGCTTCCATTAGCATACACATCATTGGCTTTCTCAATAAAAGTTGCCATCTCTTTTTGTTCTTTTTCGGATTCGGTTGCAGAACCGAATGATAAGGCTGTTGTAAGTAAGAATAAGATACCAGCCCAAACAAATAATGTTTTTGGTTTGCGATTAATAAATGGGATTAAAAATAGAGTCATGCATCCATAGGAAAATAAAATATCGCCATCCCATAAAAATGAATGGAGCCATCCTAAGGCAATTAACCCTGTTGCACGACGTAAAATAGACCATCGACTCTTATCCTTTTTTTTACGAATAGACTCAATCAGTTTAATAAGAGAGAAGCCGAATAAAATGGTAAAAATCGGCATAAATGAGCCTTCTATAAAAATTTCTACAAAATACAAGGCCCCATTATCGAGGGTGGATAGATTTTTTAGTTCATCATTACCGTACATGCCAAACTGGAAAATCAACAAATTCGCCATTAAGATGCCAAATAAACTAAACCCACGCATTGTATCAATGAAAGTAACACGGTTTGTTGTCATTGCGTTTTATCTCCTTAATTGGTTATCTTATACATAGTATAGTTGGAATAACTTATGGTGGAATAATGACTACCTTAAAGTAATCTTAAAAGTAGGTGAGAGAATGCAAGATGCTTCAATTTTAGTGTTAGAGGACGAACATGCAATTGCGGAAATGATTGAAATTATATTAAGAAAAGAAGGATTTTTAAACATTACACTCTGCGGCACTGTTCAAGAAGCAAAAAAGAAAATTGAAAATAAGGTTTTTGATTTTTACCTTTTAGATATTATGCTTCCAGACGGTAGTGGGCTTGATATGGCGAATATGATTCGTGAGCAAAGTGATGCACCTATATTCTTTTTAACAGCAAAAGGTAGTGATGCAGATAAGCTTCGTGGTTTTATGAATGGCGCAGACGATTATATTACGAAGCCATTTAATCCACTTGAGCTTGTTGCAAGGGTGAAAGTACAGCTTGCAAGATATATAAAGAAAAAGCGTGTGCCAGAAAGTCATTTATTTACATGTAGTCGCTTTACATTTGATATCGATGCAGCAGAGATAACTGTTAATGATACAAAGGAAATTATTAGTGGGCGATTATTTCATTTATTGAAATTTTTGTGTGAAAATGTAGGGCAAGTATTATCGAAGGAGCAAATTTATGAGCGAGTCTGGGGCGATTGTTTGTTTGATGATAATACAGTGATGGTTCATATTCGAAAACTGCGAGAAAAAATTGAAAAGAATCCTGGTAAACCAACTTGCATTATAACTGTGAGGGGGATTGGCTATAAACTAGTTGGAGATGTTCAATCATGAAGCCAGCTGGAAAATTATCACTTCGTTTCGTGTCTTATTTCATCGTATTTTATTTACTAATCATTTCAGGCTTTATTATTAGTTTGATATTTTTTGCAATCTTTATCAATGGTCATGTTGGTGACAATATTCATATCATGACTTCTTCTGAAATAAAAGATGATGCTGTCGTAGAAGAAGGAGGATCTATTAAGCTTGCTGATTATTTAGTGAAGCGAGCGAAGGAGAACGCAGGGCAATTATATTTGTTCGATCAATCGATGGACATCGTTGATTACACGGGAGATAGTTGTGAACTATGTGGAATGACAGATAACGAAATCATTGCTCTTAAACGTCCAGGAATGCACACGTGGGAGATTCCTAAATACTATTTGCTATTCCTCCCGACATCACCTGTCCAACCACTTTTTGAGGAAGTATATCAGAGTTGGAAGGAAAAAGAGGAGATTTCTTCAGAACTGCTCCAGCGTTTACAAGATAAGAAGGCTTCTGTTGAAATCTATAACGAGCAGTGGGACCGTGTAGGAGTCATTGGTAAGGGCTATAAAAAGCTACATAAACCTCAGTTACTAGAAGAGAAATACGATATTTTTGAGCATAAAGAGCTTACGCAAAGTGCAGCTTTAGAGGATGGCTCGACATTAGTTGTACGCATGCCTAATCCATCCTATAAGCCATTTGATGAACCTTTTACTAAAGCGATGGTTTTATTTGTTTCCATCTTCTTTGGTGGACATATTTTAGTGTTAATAGGGGTTACCTTCTTATCGATTAGCGTTTCCCGTCAATTTGTTCGTCCGCTTGTTTATGTACTATCTCGTATTGAGCGACTGACACAGTTTGATTACAGTGCAGTAAGAGATAAAAAAATTCATCATCGGAAGACAGGGAAGCTGAAGAGGAAATATAAATTATTTCAGCCAGTGGATGAATCCCTCAATAATTTATCGGAACGTCTATCCTTTAATGAAAGGCAAATTAAGCATGCAGAGCAATTGCGTGAGGAGTGGATAACAGGCTTATCGCATGATTTAAAAACACCGTTAAGCTCTATTTTTGGTTATTCTACAATGCTTGCTTCAGAAGATTATGAGTGGACAAAGGAAGAAATGCGTATCTTTGCGAATACGATGCAGGAGAAGGCGACGTATATGGATGCCCTTATACAAGACTTAACCTATACGTATCAATTAAAAAATAAAGCGATACAGATTGAAAAAGTGTTATTGACACTCAACACGTGGTTACCTCAATTTGCAGATGAGCAGGTGTCTGTGAAGGTTTATGGGGATGTTGTGCTCGAAGCGGACGAGCTTCTATTAAAGCGCATTTTAGATAATTTAATTACGAATGCTAAAAAATATACTCCTGTTGGTACAAAGGTAAATGTAGAAGCGCAAAATATAGGCAAGGGCATTATGCTAACAATTGCCGACCAAGGTCCTGGCATTCCGCAAGAAGAGCTAGATAATCTTTTTGAACGCTATTATCGAGGTACTAATACGACTGATGATACAACGGGTACAGGTCTAGGATTGGCAATTACTAAGCAGTTAATTGATTTACACAATGGTACCATTAGTGTCCAATCAGGAGCAGAAGGTACTGTTTTTGTGTTGAAATTTAATTGTAAATAATAGTTTTTTGGCTCATTACCAAAAGTTAGGGATGACATTTGGTAAAACGTATGCCATATATTAATTGGATTAGAGGCTGGGGGCTCATCGGATGCTCCGGGAAAGCGCCCAGTCGGAACGGAAATCAATCACATGTTATGGCGATGATCCAAAAAAATATGAGCGTTCTCATCATTTGGAAATCAGAACATGAAGCGAAGAGTTATACCTTGATAGAAGATATAATATAGGGCAAAGTGTTGATTGTAACAAGTAAACTTAAAGGAAGGTAACTTCAAAGAAATATAAGAAACGTATTTTTCGGTGGGCCTTCATTTTAAGCCAGGAGTGTGTTTAGCTTGGAGAAAGAACAGTTAAAAAATAAATATTTACAGCAAATATTTCAATACATTCAAGACGGCATCATCATTATGAATCACAATCGTGAAATTTTAATGATGAATCCATCAGCGATGAGATTAACGGGATGGGAATTAGGAAATCGAGTGCCCTTTTGTTCATTTTGTGAAAATCGCCAAAAGTCTCCAACAGAACATACATGTTATTTAATAGAACATAATGAGGTTCCCTATTTTTTATCGAAAATGCTTACGTATCATGGTTGTAAAATAGATGTTGAAATTAGCACAGCACTGATGTATACAGACAGTAAAACAAACGAGCAAGAGTTTCTGCTTGTACTGCGCGATCAAACCCTACAGTTAAAGGAAGAAGAGGCTCGGATTTCAAAACTGATTATTAAACAGCTGATTGAGGCGAAAGAGGAAGAACATAAAAGGCTTGCGCAGGAATTACATGATGGCGTTGGCCAATCGCTATTTACAATTTCTGTTGCATTGCAAGCGATAGAATCCTATGTCAAAGATAATGAAAAGCTAAATACGTATATTGAAGAAGTACGCAATGAGCTAGGGCAAGTAATGAATGATATTAAATTGTACTCCTATCAGCTCCGCCCTCAAAGCATTGACCAGTTAGGGATTTCACCTACATTAGGTACACTTGTAGATTCAGTGCAGAAGGTTCATCCCGGTATTTCTATAGTATTCGAAACGGATTTTGAAGAACGTTGCCATCCATCTGTAGAAATCAATATTTACCGCGTTGTACAAGAGGCTTTACACAATATTGTTAAATATGCAAAGGCTTCTAAGGTCGTTATTCGGCTCGAAAAGAAAGCTGGAGATTTAGCGCTCTATATAGAAGATAATGGCGTAGGATTCGATCTACAGCTCGTGAAGAAAGAAGGACTTGGCTTAAAACATATGGAGGAGCGAATAACTTTGTTAGGCGGATCTTTTAATATTACTTCTGCTTACGATAAAGGTACAAAAATTAGTATTCAAGTACCTAATTGGAAGGATGACTATAGATGATTCGTGTTTTAGTAGTAGATGATCATGTGCTAATCCGTAAAGGACTTGTTCTTTTATTGGAAAATTATAAAGATGTAGACGTTGTAGGTGAAGCAGGTGATGGAGCAGAGGCGATAACTCAGGCAATATCATTAGAACCAGATGTCATTTTGATGGATGTATCCATTCCGAATGGATTAGATGGATTTACGGCTACTCAAGAAATTCATAAACAAATGCCCAACGTTAAAATTATTATGTTAACAATGCATAATGAAGTTGCTTATATTCAAAAAGCGATTGCTGTTGAAGCTCATGGTTATATTTTGAAAAATAGTCAAGGTGGGGTCCTTTATGAGGCTATCCATGCTGTATCAAGTGGTCGTGTATATTATAACGTTGGTATTCCACAGGAACAGATTAATAAATTGTTTGAACACAAAGGGCATGAAGATAAATGCATTTTAACTGTGCGTGAGCAGGAAATAATGAGGTTAACAGTTCTAGGGTATACGAATGTCCAAATTGCTGAACAGCTATATATCAGCAGTAAAACGGTTGAAAATCATAAATCGAATATTATGCAAAAGCTTGATTTAAGTAATAAAGCTGAGCTTATTCAGTATGGGCTTGCAAATAACTATATGTAATAGCTCATTGTTGTAAGAAGCGGGAGCTTTATCGAAATATTATATGCCAAAAGGATGTTAGACCGGTTACAGGATCACTCGAACAAGGAGTGGTCTTTTTTTTATCTTCATTCAACAAATGTTTTTGTACCTCGAGGTCGCTTCGATCCCTCGCGCCAGATGTAGCACTTTAGCATATTTGTTCTTCTTATTCAAAGTAATTTGCAATATTGTCACAGTGAGGAAAGCTAATAGTGGAAAACCCCTATATGTCTGAAAAAGCAGCGGGACTATACTGAAAGCACATGAATAAAAGGAGATGCAAGCGCAGTGGATATAACATTTTTAATTGCGATTTTCCTGACGGGATGCGTTGGATCTTTTGTATCCGGTATGTTGGGAATACGCGGTTCAATCATTAAATACGCAATGCCGCTATCTATACCGCCACCTTTTGCCTTAGCGGCATTTTCATTACCATAAAGACTGACGGCTCCGCTTGGCACAAAAGTAGGTAAAAAAGAAAGCGAAAATTTTGCAATGTATTGTAGCCGTACTCATTTTAACGACAGCGATTAAAATTGGGGTTGATTGATGATGTTTAAAAAACAAAAAGTTGTTGCCTATAAATCACAGGAGAAAAAGCTAATAATTATGAGTTTTTTTGTAGCTGGGATAATGCTTCTTTCACTAGTTGGAAGAATTTTTGGTACATAGGAGATGAAATTAAATGAATGATTCAGCTGTAATATGGAGTCGAGCCTTAACAGAGTTAACATTGTCATTCCATATTATTTACGCAACGATTGGCGTTGGCATACCTTTAATGATAATGATTGCTCAATGGGTCGGATTAAAAAATAATGACGAACACTATTTACTACTCGCAAGAAGATGGGCAAGAGGGTTTGTCATTACTGTAGCGATAGGTGTTGTGACTGGTACTGCTATTGGATTGCAGTTATCACTACTGTGGCCAAGTTTTATGGAGTTGGCTGGTCAAGTTATAGCATTGCCGTTGTTTATGGAAACGTTCGCGTTCTTTGTGGAAGCAATTTTCTTAGGGCTTTATTTATATACATGGGATCGATTCAAAAATCCAAAGCGACATCTATTATTATTGGTTCCAGTAGCTATTGGTGCTTCTATGTCGGCCGTTTTTATTACGATTGTGAATGCATTTATGAACGCACCACAAGGCTTTGATCTTGTAGATGGGGAGCTTGTGAATATTCAGCCTGTACTTGCTATGTTAAATCCTGCAATGCCAACGAAGGTAGCGCATGTATTAGTGACATCTTATATGACGGCAGCATTTTTATTAGCTTCTATCGCAGCTTATCGTATGCTGCGAGGATCGAAGCATGTGTATCATAAAAAATCGTTACATCTATTAATGAAACTTGGATTAGTATTTTCGCTAGCAGCACTGATCGTAGGTGACTTTTCTGGGAAGTATTTAGCTGAATATCAACCTGAAAAATTAGCTGCTGCTGAATGGCATTTTGAAACAAAAGAGGATGCTTCGCTTGTACTATTTGGTGTATTAGATGGAGAAGAAGTAAAATATGCCATTAAAGTACCGTACGCACTGAGTGTATTGGCGCATAATAATCCTTTTGCAGAAGTAAAAGGTTTAGATCAATTTCCTGAGGATGAACAACCTCCACTTTACATCCATTATTTGTTTGACATCATGGTAGTAATCGGGATTTTCTTAATAGTCGTTGCAGCTATTTATGTACTAGGTAAGTGGCGAGGATGGAAGTTCGTTTCTTCAAAAAGCTTTAAGAGAATAGTAGTGGCAGGTGGTCCACTAGCGCTTATTGCTGTTGAGGTAGGCTGGTGGTTTGCGGAAGTAGGGCGTCAGCCTTGGATACTTCGTGGTTATATGAAAACGGAGGAAGGAGCCACAACAAGTGGTCAGGTCGATACTATGCTAATACTATTTGCAGGGCTTTACATTGTATTAGCAATAGGAAGTGTCGTAGCACTTATTCGTATGTTCCGTAACAATCCAATCGAACGTGAAATTGAAGAACATAAACAAGTGGAAGGATGTGAAGGACAATGAGCTTAGAAATCTTAGGAATTTCAGTACTATGGTTATTTCTTTTTGGCTATGTCATTGTTGCATCCATAGACTTTGGAGCAGGCTTCTTTAATGCTTATAGTGTCATGGTTGGGAAAGACCGTATATTGGCAAATGTCATTAAGCGCTATTTATCTCCGGTGTGGGAAATTACAAACGTCTTCCTTGTATTTTTCTTTGTAGGAATAGTAGGGTTCTTTCCTCAGTCGGCTTACTATTATGGCACAATTTTGCTAGTGCCGGTCAGTATCTCATTAATATTAATTGCAATTAGAGGTAGTTATTATGCATTTGAATCTTACAGTTCGAATGGTATACACATCGGTTATACATTGATGTATGGAATTACTGGTTTATTCATACCAGCATCCCTTTCTATTGTATTAACGATATCTGAGGGAGGGTTCGTGAACATTGTCAATGATGAGCCACACTTACAAATTGCTAAACTTTTCACAAGTCCGTTAACTTGGTCTGTTGTGCTATTAAGTATAATGGCGGTTTTGTATATTTCGGCTGTCTTCTTAACTTGGTATGGGAAAAGAGCGCAAGATGAACATGCTTCTAATTTAATGAGAAAGTATGCGCTCGGTTGGTCGTTACCGCTCGTCATAAGTGTAATAGGAGTTATGGTGGCGTTAAAGGGACATGTGCCTGAGCATTATGAAAATATGTTAAATCTGTGGTGGCTTTTCGCAATATCAGGTGTTCTCTTTTTTATCACACTAATTCTTTTATTTAAAAAGAAAAACTATGGAGTAGCTGTCTTTTTAATGGTTGCACAATTCGGATTTGCATTTTTCGGTTATGGTATTTCACATTATCCTTATTTACTGTATCCGTACCTATCAGTCTATGACAGCTTTACAAACGAAACAATGGCTGTTGCCTTAGTGATAGCGTTTATTGGAGGGCTAGTTCTACTCATTCCTTCACTATATTTAGTAATGAAATGGTTTGTGTTTGATCGTGACTATGCTAGCGGTAAACGTGATCATCATGTATAGGGAGGGACTATAATGAATCAATTTATAATTTTGTATGCACCTTTTCTTGTAGTGGCTGCCAGTATTGTGATTGGCTTTTGGATAGGGCCAAAAGATCGTCAAATAAGCAATAAATAGATAAATTCCATATTAATTGAGGGGCTATCTAGAAAGAAACTTTCTAGATAGCCCCTTTAAGTGTTTTACTATATACCAGGTGTGTTGATTAACCATTTCTAGACATTCGAAGAGGCTGATTTCCGCTACGGGCTACTCGCTTTTCTGCGGGAGTCGAGTAGCCCTAGTTAAAATAGAAATACATTAGCAAAACCTATTTTTCCCCAATTAACACGCCTAACTATATACATCTCTCTGATGGATGCTCAATTTTTACATAGCGCCATAAATTATTGGCGATGTCGCGTGCTTCAGCAGCATGTCCCGTCCCGACGAATGCTTTTCTGAAAGGAGTAAGTAGTGATTCGATGATGAAAAGCTTTGGTTTCTCACGTTGTAATTCTTCTAGCAAAAATTCAGTGTATTCTAAGCCCTCAACTGTTTCATCCTTCGGCAATTCCTTCATAAATCCATGCAATTGTTTAGCAATCATTTCCTTGTTAATCGATTGATAGTTCACCACATTTTGAATAGCGTTAATCATTTCAACGTTTATAATGACTTCTTTGGATTCTAACATTACAGGAATAATTGCTTTAATATTACGCAATGCTACACGGACAATTGTTTCGCGACTAATAAATTGGAAATCCGAAATTAAAACTGCTCGTAATGAAAGGTTAATCATTCCGAGTGCCTGTATAGCGCATTCATAGCTCAGTGTACTAATTTCTTCACCGAAAACTTGTACAAAACGATTAGCAAGCCATTCTAGCTCCTGTAAGTAATAGTTCAAAATAATCTTTTTAAGTTCTTTGTCACGAGAAGAGGTAATCGACTCGAAAATTTGAATTAGATTGTGCTCCCGATTGACATACATGAGCACGGCAACTTGCTGTGTTAACACTTCTAAGTCAGTCGGGTCTTTTCCGTAAAGAAGCTCATGTCGACGATTGCTTGCCTCTTCGCGCCCTTCATCTAGAATAGCGATTAAACATTCATTTTTGGCAGCAAAATGATTATAAAATGTACCTTTTGAAATTTTAGCTGCACTAATAATATCGTTAATGGATGTTTCTACGAATCCTTTTTCGATAAAAAGTTCACGAGCAGCAGTAATTATTTGTCTTTTTCTTTTGTTCATAACCTCACCTTTTTGAAATTATTATACTATCATTCTATAACTAAAACGCTTATATATCAATGTTTAGGGAAAAAATATTCTTTTTTGTTGAAAAAAGTAGACTGCGAGTATAAAATAAGTTTTATCGAAAAAACAAGAGAGAATTGAGGGATAAAAATGAATAGTGAGCAAACAATGAAAAAGCCCCCTTATGGCATGATTGCCATTTTATTTGTGGGTGCTTTTGTTGCTTTTCTAAATAACACATTGTTAAACGTTGCATTACCAACAATCATGAAAGATTTTGGTATCACAACGTACTCTAAGGTACAATGGCTTGCGACAGGATATATGCTTGTAAGTGGTATTTTGGTACCCGCTTCGGCATTCTTTGTAACACGCTTTAAAAATAGACATTTATTTATTGCAGCAATGTCAGTCTTTACGATCGGTACAATAATGGCTGGATTTGCACCTAACTTCGGTATGTTATTAGCGGGTCGTATGGTGCAAGCGGCGGGTGCATCAACAA